>DATEME010000606.1:0-8724 GCA_035275865.1 Candidatus Acidiferrales bacterium
GGATCGAGCCCCACGGACAGCCAATCCATCGCGATCTGCAGAGTGTTCTCCGCGATGGACGATGTGTCTTCGTAGTGCGTCGTGAGCGCGTGCCAGTCGGCGACGAAGAAGAAGCAGTCGTATTCGTCCTGGAGCTTCAACCAATTGGAAAGTGCGCCGAAATAGTGGCCGAGATGGAGACGGCCGGTGGGCCGCATGCCGCTCAGGACTCGTTTACGTTTTGACAAGCCGTACAAAACCCCTCAAATGGCCTTCAGGTGACAGGAAATGCTAGCACAGAACAACAAAGGCGTGAGTGGTGCGTAGTAATTGGTAGGTCGTGACGCCCGCGTAGGCTCTCCCTTACAGCTTGAGTAATTCGCGGAGGCGTTTTGTCTGCGCGCGCGAGACGGGCACTTCGGTCGACCGCTTGTCGTTCATCTTGAGGACGTAGCTCGATTTGAACCAGGGCACGACTTCCTGGATGTGGTTGATATTCACGAGATAGGAGCGGTGCGGGCGCCAATACGTTGCAGGATCGAGCGCCGCGGCGAGTTCGTCGATCGTGCGGTAGTTGGAAAAACCTTCGATGTCGCGAGCGGTGATCGTGATCGATCCGTCGTCGATGGTGGCGAAAATCAGGTCTTCGGCGTCGATCAAGAGCAGGCGCGATTGCGATTTGACGAGCAGTTTTACGGGCTGCGCGGCGGCAGGCCTGGCGGGAGGGGGCGCGGCGCCGTTCGCAAGCTGGCCGGCCAAATTTTCGAGGCGGTCGCCGGCAGGAGTGTTGGTTTCAATCTGCTTTCTGGCGCGCTGAATCGCTTTCGCAATTCGCGTCTTATCGAATGGCTTGAGGACATAATCGACCGCGCTGACTTCGAACGCCTGCACGGCGTAATGGTCATAGGCCGTGGCGAAAATGATTTGCGGGATGCGGAGCTTGCGCTCAAGGAGCTTCTTGATGACGCCGAAACCGTCGAGGCCGGGCATTTGGACGTCGAGGAAAAGAAGATCGGGGTCGTGCTCCTTGACGAGCGCGACGGCTTCCAGGCCGTTCTTGCCCTGCGCGATCAGGGACACGTCCGGAAAAGATTTGAGCAAGAACGCGAGTTCGTCCCGAGCCGGACGTTCGTCGTCGACGATAATGGTGTTGATCGCCATGGCAGACCGCAGAAAGTATACATTTTGGCGGTTTTAGTGAACAGGCAGACGTGGCTGTAGGGATTTTTACAAGAGTTCCAGGATCGATTCGAGACGCTAGGTTAAAATGCCAAGGCTGATTGCGCCAGTCTGCAAAGTGCCAATCAAAATTGACGCTTCAGGAGAAAGTGTGAAGAAGAGCGCCGCGGTTCAGGTGGTGAGCAGCGAACTGATTTTCAAAGGCCGCGTGATGGAGGTTTATCGCGATCATATCGTGGAGCCGAGCGGCATCAAGGCGATGCGCGAGTGGGTGAAGCACCCGGGCTCGGTGGTTGTGCTGCCTGTGTTTCCGGATGGGCGCATCCTGCTGATCCGGCAATACCGTTATGCGGCGGCGCAGGAGATGTGGGAGCTCGTGGCGGGCCACAAAGAGCCGAGCGAGGACTACGAAACGGGCGCGCATCGCGAGCTGGAGGAAGAGTCCGGCTATACGGCCAAGAAAATGACGAAGCTGCTGGAGTTTTTTCCTTCGCCGGGATTTTTGAGCGAGAAAATGGTGGTCTTTCTGGCCGAGGGGCTCACGAAAGGGAAGTCGAAACCCGAAGAAGACGAAAAGATCGATCAGCGCATCGTGACATTGACGCAGGCGGAGGATTGGATTCGCACGGGAAAGATTCGCGATGCGAAGACCGTCTCGGGAATCCTTTACTACTCCAAATTCGCCGCGAAAAAATCCCGAAAAAGCAGGTAAAGAGCCCCCTTAGGGCGGGTCAATCAGCCCATGCGGGCGATGACAACTGTCATGTCGTCCGCTTGTTCGGCGGCGCCGGACCAGCGCTCGGCGCTTTCGATCAGATCCTCGGCGAGCTTGTTTGCGGGGGCGTTGCGCTCGCGCAGGAGTTCATCGCGCAAGCGCTCGACGCCAAACTCTTCTCCAAATACATTCTCAGGCTCAGTAAGCCCGTCGCTGAAGACCAACAGAATGCTGCCCGGGACTACTTCCACCGAACCTTGATTGTATGTCGCGTCCTCGATAAGGCCGATGACGGTGCCGCCCTCGGCGAGAGTTTGCACGCGTCCATCGGTGACGAGCAGCGGCGGCAGGTGGCCGGCGTTCGTGTAATTCAACATTCGCGTTTCCGTGTCGTAGACGGCATAGAAGAGCGTGGCGTAACGGTCGTCTGACGTCGTCTGGAAAAGATGCTGGTTGAGCCGCTCGACGATATGCGCTGTGTCGAGATTGCCATTCATCGAAGCCGCGCTGCGCAATGCCGCCTGCAGGCTGGCCATCAGCAGCGAAGCAAAAATGCCTTTGCCGCTGATGTCGGCCAGCGCGATTCCGACGCGCGAGCCGCCGAGCGGAATAATGTCGTAGTAATCGCCGCTGACGGCGCGTGCAGGGCGGCAAATCGCGGCAAGCTCGAGGCCCGGGATTGAAGGCAATTTCTTTGGAAATAGCTGGCGCTGCACTTCGCGGGCGATCGAGACTTCGTTTTCAAGGCGCTGCCGCTGCTTCTGCTCGTCGATTAGTTCGGATACCGAACCTGTCATTTCGTTGAACGATTCGGCGAGCGCGCCAAGCTGATCCTGGCGCTCGATGCGAATTCTATGCGCGAGATCGCCGCTGCGGATGCGGAGCGTTGCGTCGTAAAGATCGGCCACGGAATGCGTGATCGTGCGGGTGAGGATAATGCCCGTCACCAATGCGAATAGCTCAAGGATAAGAAAGACGATGAACGCCGCGAGGAGGAGTTCGGTAACCAGAGGAGCGTAATCGCCGAGAGAGGTCAGCAGGTCGCCGTTGACTGTGGAGAGGCGGAATGCGTAGGTGACCTGCACGGGCAGATCCGCGCCGCTGTTGTTGCGCTGGACGCGCAGAGCGTCAAATGTGGCGAGGCCGCCGATCTGCATGTCGCCCCAAAACTGGCGCGGCGCAATGGTGCGGCTTGCGCTGGCGATCCGCTGGCCAATGTAATAGTTGGTTCCGTGGATGGAGAAGGTTTGCCGTGGGCCTCGATTGCGGCCGTTCGGACCGCGAAAGCCGTTGTCGCCGCGTCCTGGCGGGGGCTGACCGTCGCCGGATGGCGGTTGTCCGTTGGGCGGCGCGCCTTGAGTCGAAGGCTGTTGCGCGGTTTGCGGCGCAGCCTGGCCCGATGGCGGGGGATTCGTTGCGCGGCCCGCACCAGGAGGGCCGGTACCCCTGCTTGCTACGACCGGCGTAAGCAACTCCAGTTGGATGGGTCCGAGCTTTGAAGGAAGAGCGTCGAGAAGCGCCGGAGTGACAGGCGCCGCGACCAGAACTGTGTTCCTTCCACCAGCTACGGGAAGAACCTGCACGGAGGCGAAGAAGAGCTGGCCGCGAAGTTCAATCAGGCCCGCGAACTGCCCCGAGGCCTTATTGCGCACAAGTTCAGAGCCAAGATTGAGCTGAACGTTTAGATCCGGCCAATCCGTCTGGGCGGCCGCGATGACACCGGCGACGCTTGGACGGCTGAGGATCTTCATGTTCTCCAGTTCATCGGGCGTAAGGACTGGAGCAGGGCCTGGCTGGGCGCCAAGGGGCGGAGGTCCGCCGCGTCCACGACCGCGCCCCCCGCGTCCAAAAGGCGGCGTAGCAGGCGCGGGCTTCAGATCGGGCTCGCGGCCCACCACTCCCGCAATGGCGGCTGCATCGGCGGCAATCATGTTTTCGCGCTGTTTTAAGTCATCGCGCAACAGGTGCGCGCCAATTTGAAGTTCCAGGAGATAGCCCGCGAACCCGAACATTGTGAAGAGAAGCAAAATCGGGACAACAGCGATGAAGATGTAGGCGACGATCAACCGGTTCCGCAGACGCCAGAGCAGTGTTCTGCGGGCGATGATGATGAACCGAACTAAGAGATACGCCACGGCGACGAGCCCGAAAAACGTGAGGAAGCCCGTATGCGGCAGTTCGTGACCCATTGCAGCAGGGACGCGCACGAGTAGGGCGATGGCGACGATGGCAAGCGCCACCCAGTCGGCAGGACCTGCGCCCCTGCGAATTTCCTTCAGGCTATCCTTCGAAAATGGATCGGTGGGCGACATGGCACGAGACTAGCAAGCACTCCGAAGCGATGATCGAATTCTTCCGTCACCGCCTCTATGTAATACGCACGGCGCAGCCTGACGGCTACAGTTTGCCCGAAGTCTGGACGCGGCTGTGATGGCGGCTATATGTGAAATAGACGACCAGCCCAACAACGAGCCAGATGATCAGGCGATACCAGTTCAGTGCGCCAAGCTTATACATCATATAGCCGTTGAATAAAATTCCGAGCATGGGAACGATTGGAACCCAGGGAGTGCGGAACGGGCGAGGCTGGCCGGGATTTGTCCTGCGAAGGACCATAATCGCGATGCAAACGATGATGAACGCCAGCAATGTGCCGATATTCACCATTTTCCCGATGTCGTCGATAGGGAAGGTGCTGCCGACCAAAGCGGCCAGTAAGCCGACTAGAATCGTGTTCTTGTAAGGAGTGCGGAAGCGCGGGTGAATTGCGGCAAAAAATTTCTTTGGCAGCAGACCGTCATTGGCCATTGCGTAGAGAACGCGCGTCTGCCCGAGCAGCATGACGAGCATGACGCTCGTCAAGCCGGCTAAAGCTCCGGCTGTGATTAAATACGAGGCTTTTGTGAGACCTCGATCGAGGAAGGCCACGGCCAGGGGAGCTTCGATATTTACCTCGCGCCAGGGAACCATTCCCGTGAGGACTGCGGCGACGGCGATATAAAGAATCGTGCAAACCAATAAGGATGCGATGATCCCGATCGGCAAATCGCGCTGCGGATTTTTCGCTTCCTGGGCGGTGGTCGAAACGGCGTCAAACCCGATGTAGGCGAAAAATATGTAAGCGGCCCCGGCCCCGACGCCCGAAAACCCCATGGGCGCGAAGCTGGACCAATCGTGGCCCCAATTGCCCGGATGCACGTAGTGAATTCCAACCACGACTACGAAGAGCACGACTGCCACCTTGAGGATTACGATTGCCGAGTTAAACGTGGCGCTTTCCTTGATTCCAACGACGAGAACGGCCGTGATCACCAGCGCGATCACAAACGCGGGCACGTTGAAAGCGAACTCGTGGCCGAAGAGCAGAGGCGCACTTACAACGTCATGGGCGCGGCGAATCAGTTCGGGAGATTGCGCGGAGATGATATCGCCGACTTTCGTGAGAAATGCCTGAGTGCCGGGTACCAGGTTCGGGTCGGAGGTCCGCGCCATCTGCTGCGCGACCATTGTCTCGGCGCTGCGGAGAGCGGTCCAGTGATCGTAAGCGAGCCAGAGCGGCATCTTCAGCTGGAAGATGTTCAGAAATTCTACGAAGTGGTTTGACCATCCAGCAGACACGGTACTTGCGCCCATGGCATATTCGAGCGTCAGGTCCCAGCCGATGATCCAGGCGAAAATTTCGCCGAGTGCGGCGTACGCGTAGGTGTAGGCGCTGCCGGCAAGAGGAATCATCGCGGCAAATTCCGCATAGCAGAGCGCGGCAAACGCGCAGCCAAGCCCTGAAATTACAAACGACAACATCAAGCCGGGGCCCGCGTAATGCGCCCCCAAGCCCGCGAGAACGAAAATTCCGGCCCCGATTACCGCGCCGATGCCCAACGCAGTCAGAGAGATCGGGCCAAGCGTGCGCTTTAAGGTGTGCTCGCCTGCCTCCGCGGCTTCCTCAATCAGCCACTCCATCGGCTTTTTTCTGAGCAACGGATTGCTCATTTGCAGGATTCCTCCCAAGAGATGGTTCGCAGAAGTTCGCCGGCGCGTCGACGTAAGAACGTCAAAGCTACCCCGCGACCTCTACATCGCCCTTTTGTTGCGCACTTGCGGCGCGCTTTGCCCCGCGGGCGCGCAACGCGTAAACCGGAACCCCCAGCAGCACGATAAACAATCCCGGCCACGTGTATTGCGGTTTATACCGCAGAAGCTGAACTTCCAGAAACGCGGCCATCATCAAATACAGAATCGGCAACACAGGATACCCGAAAGCGCGGTAGGGACGCTCGGCATTTGGACGCTTCCAACGCAGAATGAATAGACCGGCAAGCGTAAGGATATAAAAGATCAATTCCGAGAAGATGACCGCGTCGAGCAATTGGCTGTATGTGCCCGAGAGGCAGAGGACTGCTCCCCAGATGCATTGCACGATCAACGCGACGGCCGGAACGTGTTTTGCATTCACCGTGCCCACGGAGCGGAAGAAAAGGCCATCTTTGGACATCGCGTAGTAAATTCGCGCGCCCGAAAGAATCAGCCCGTTGTTGCAGCCGAACGTGGAAACAAGAATCGCGATGGCCATCAGAACGGTGCCAAGAGGACCGAATATCACGCTCGTTACGGCAGTCGCCACACGCCCATCGGTAGAGTATTCGATGCCGCGCGCGAGTATTGTTGCGCCGTTCACGTCGCCTGTAACGGGCAAGACGCGAAGATATGCCACGTTGGCCAGAAGATAGAGCACGACCACCAGCCCTGTGCCGAGCGCGAGAGAAAGCGGCAGATTGCGGCCGGGATTCCGCACCTCGGACGAAGTGAAGGTGACGCAACCCCACGCGTCCATTGAAAAGAGGGAGCCGACCATCGCGACGCCGATCAGCGTGATCGTGCCGACCATCCATTGCGGATGGTCGGGCGGGTACGGATGCATCAGCGAAAGGCCGGCGTTGCGCCAGAAATCCGTGAAATTGGCGTGACGCGCGATTTCTGTCGAAAAGAAAATGCCGAGCAAAACGATTCCCGCGAGCGACGCAATCTTTGCCACCGTGAAAATGTTCTGAACAATCTTGCCGAGGCTCAGCCCGCGCGTGTTGACCCACGTTAGGAAGATAATTGAAATGATCGCGAGCAGATTCTGGCGGTTGAGGCCGACGTTATACGGGCCGAGTTGGCCAAAGAAGAAGTGCCACGGGCCAAACGTGCCGATCTTCCAGATCCAGCGCGACGCGTCAAACCACGGCACGATCACTGCCGTATACTTCGCAAAGGCGATCGCGACCGCGGCGATTGTGGCGGTCTGGATCACGAGCAGCATAGTCCAGCCGTAGAGAAAGCCGCAGGCTTTGCCCAGCGCTTCGCGCAGATAAACGTACTGGCCGCCCGCGTGCGGCATCATTCCGGCAAGTTCGCCGAAGCTGAGCGCGCCGATCAAAGTCATTACGCCGGAAAGGAGCCAAATCAGAAGCAGCAAGCCCGGGCCGCGCACTTGCTGGCCGATGTCTGCCGAGACGATGAAAATTCCCGAGCCGATCATCGACCCGGCGACGATCATCGTCGCGTCAAAAAGGCCCAGACCTTTTACGAGGCCTTTTGAGCCTTCGGATTGTGCCGTCGTTTGCGTCGATCCAGCCATTTGGCGAGCCTATTTGACTCGGGCGTCAGACCCGAGACCTTTCTGCGGTGGCCTGAGCGGCGACGGCCAGGTATTCTCTCGCACGCTCGGCTGGATTATCCGCGCAAAGCAAGTCACGAATCACCGCGACCGAATCCGCTCCGGCGCGAAATACATCGGGGGCACGCTCTAGTGTGATGCCGCCGATCGCAACAAGCGGTTTTGTCGTCAACTTCCGCACTTCGCGCAAAAGCTCCAGCCCAACCACAGGATCAGGATTCTCTTTGCTTGCCGTCGGGAAGATGGGCCCCACGGCAATATAATCCGCCGAAGTCGCGTTGGCTTCGCGGAATTGCGTAAGGTTGTGTGTCGAAACGCCTACCCAGCGCGAGGGTCCGACGACGCTCCGCGCGTCCTCGGGCGGCAGATCGTCCTGGCCTACGTGGACACCGGACGCGCCTGCGATAACGGCAATGTCCGGGCGGTCGTTGACGATAAACCGGACGCCCGCCGGGCAGAGCACTGCCGCCAGTTCCCGCGATTGCGCGCAAAGCCTCGCCGTCGTGGCGCGTTTATCCCGAAGCTGGATCAAACTGACGCCCGCAGCAGCCAGATTTTGAGCAAAAGGAACGAGAGGAGTAGAGATCAGCTGCGGATCGAGTATCGCGTAGAGTGCCGGGAACAAGGAGCCTCCGAAAGGAATTTACCACGCCTTGGCTCTGCAGTTTCGCCGGTACTACTTCCTTATGCCGAAAACTGTGGTATATCCATTGTGCCCGCCATCGGCCCGCCCTCGCGACCTGGTACAGCACAGGAGAACACCATGACTCGCGGGACGTTGCTTTTCTCTTTTTCCTTCGCCTTTACGTTTTTCAGCGCTATCGCAGCTGTGATGCCCGGTGTGGCCAGCGCGGCGAACCAACCAATAATTGTCGGGACGAAGAGTGCGAGTTGCGCCGCGCAATATCCTACAATCCAGGCAGGCGTCGATGCAGCGTCGCCGGGCGGCGCCGTCCGAATTTGTCCCGGCATTTATAGAGAACAGCTGACCATCACGAAGCCGGTCACGCTGCACGGCGAGAACGCTGTTGTGATTGAACCGTCGAATGTCACGGCCAACGCCACCGGTACGGCGAGTGGGCAGCCGATCGCGGCGATCGTGCTTGTGAAAGATACGACAGACGTTGACATCGACAATGTGATCGTGGACGGGGCAAACAACGGTATATCGGGCTGCTCGCCCGATCTCGTC
>DATEME010000607.1:0-2955 GCA_035275865.1 Candidatus Acidiferrales bacterium
TGGAAAACGGCACTCTGATATTCCACCCGGCGTATCCGATTTCGGCCGGCGCGCACTATCGCGCCGTGTTTCAGCCGCCCTCAGGAACTGCTGTTGTGGCGAGGTTCGACGGGCCGCCTCGGGACAAGACACCGACGACGCGCATCGTGCATGTCTATCCCTCAACGAGCGTCTTTCCAAGCAACGAATTGAGGCTCTACATCTATTTTTCCGCGCCGATGAGCCGCGGGGAGGCTGCACGCTATCTTCGCGTGTTGGACGAAAATGGGAAAGTGCTCGAGGGAGACGACGCAGTGCTTTTGCCGGGCGAAGAGCTTTGGGACCCGAACTTCACGCGGCTGACGATGACGTTCGATCCGGGGCGGATCAAACGTGGGCTGACGTCCAACGAAAAACTTGGGCCGCCGATTGCCGAAGGCAAGCATTACACCCTCGTGATTGACCGCGATTGGCCGGACGCGAAGGGGGCGCCGCTTGTAGCAGGCTTCAAGAAGATCTTCATGGGCGGGCCGCCTTTGAGGACTCCTCCCGATCCGAAGCAGTGGCAGTTCACAACGCCGAATGCAGGGACATCCGAGCCATTGGTGGTGGACTTCCCTACTCCGATGAATTATCCGCTGCTGCAAAGGATGCTGACGGTTGCTGGTCCGCACGGAAATGTCGCGGGGACTATCAGCGTCATGCGTATGGAGAGGGAGTGGCGGTTTACGCCGCGCGATGCGTGGAAGCCGGGCGATTACCGGCTCGTGGTGGACACCGGAATCGAGGATCTCGCGGGAAATCACATCGGGCAGCCGTTTGACATCGACGAGTTCAAACAAGTGACGAAGTCGATCGCGACGGAGACGGTTTCGTTGCCGTTCACGGTGCGCTAGGGCACGCGGCTTTGCCGGTTTATTAGCGCGAGGCTCTCTGCGCGCCGGCAGACATTCGCAGCGGCTGCACAGCCAGCCGATCCAAGCTTCCGGCGGGCATACCGTTGGCGCGCAGCAAACGAATCTCGCGGCTGGGCGCAGTGGATGATGCCTGTTCGGCGGTTGACGTTTCGGGCAGCAGGACGTCGGCGGCTTTCCTCATAAGGGCCACGCGGCTCTGCACGTTGAACTTCTCGAACAGGGCTGACATGTGGAATTTTACTGTCCGCACGGAGATATTCAGCTTCGCGGCGATTTCCTTGTTGGAACCCTCTTGCATTACGGCGCGGAGCACTTCGCGCTGGCGGCCGCTGAGCTGGATAGGCCCGCGGTTTTCCGTACATGCCTGCACGAGGCTTCCGGCCACGGGCAGCAAGCCATCCAGCAAGTCCTCTTCTGGAGCGATCATGACGCCGAAATCCTTGGGAGACTTTCCGCGAACGAAACAGTGAATCGCCATCAGGCTGGCGGCCTGATCGACTGGCAGACTGCCGTCCGCACTGGCCTTCACCTCGAAGCGTTCGGTGCCAGTGCCCTTGTCGTAAAAGACGAAGCGTTTCGGCTGAACTCGAAAAAGGCTCTGCTGCAGATGCGCGGTGCGGCGGGCTTCACGTTGATTCATCTGAGTACTCCTTCCCATAGCATTCACCTGGCTCCCCTTACCTGTACCATCGTCGAGGTCTGCGGTTAACTTTAGCGTTTACAGAAGGAAGTACACGCCGGAAGCAGAAATGCGCGAGCAAATTAGGCAAACATGAAAGAAAATTAATGCAGCTGTAATTGGTTTCAGCGAACCGGTAACAGCTTTTTGTCACGCACGATGAATTGGCGGTCGCGCCAGTGAATCCGGCGCGGAAAGAAACTTGCTACCCAGACGAAGAAAGCGAACGCATCGCGAATAACCAGCAACCAACCTTTGCGGCGAATGAGCTGATCGCCGATGCCGCGGGCGCCCACACTGAGGGCCGCGTCCGTGCGAAAGAGCGCGTAAGCAGTTGGATAAATGTACGCATACCAACCGGGCGCAAGGCACGTGCCGAGAACGGTCCAGAAGAGGCCTTGCGAAAAGATCAACCCTGCGTGGCCCCACGGCCGCGAAAAACGAATGCTGAGATTCCAGCGCAACTGATGGCGGAAGGCTGCGGCGAGATTCTGGTGCGGGTAGACAATCGAAACGGGCGCGGTGGAAAGTTCGACGCGAAAGCCGCGCGCTGCGAGGCGGTTGCCGAGCTCGTAGTCATCGCAGAAATAATCGGCAAAGGATTCGAAGCCTCCGATGGCCGCGAGATGCCGTTTTGTGGCGGCCATAACGGCGCCGAGCATAAAGTCGAGCTTTTGGCCATTGAACAGCCAGGCTGTAAGGACGCCGGGCGCGAAATCCGCGGTATTGCCGAGGGCTTCGATATCCGCGGCGAAAGATCCGTCGGTGAGGCCGCGATATAAACAGGTCACGCCGCCGACCTTGGCGTCAATAAACGGCGCCGCGATAGAGCGCAGAAAGCCCTGCTCGACGCGCACGTCGCTATCGCTGACGAGAAGCAAGTCGTAATGGGCTTCACGGGCCATGCGGCAGAGCTTGTTCACTTTGTCACTGGCGCCGATTGGCTCCGAACCTATTAGGAGGCGAATCGGGCGCTGCGGAAATGCGGCAATGATTTTTTCGATGACAGGTACAGCCGGGTCTGAATTGTCTGAGACACAGAAAAGAATTTCGAATTCAGGATAGTCCTGCGCACAAAAGCTGGCGAAATTTTCATAGGTCTCGCGATCGAGGCCCCGAATCGGCTTGAGGATGCTGACGGGTGGCGTGAAATCCTCGCCGTTGGATGAAGCATGCGCAGCAGTCTTAAGTGGGCGGCGGAAGAATTTCGCAGCGGCGACACTGGCGAGAATGTAGTAGACGTAGGGCGCGAACGCAACCATCAGGATCGTATCGCGAACCGCCGTCCACGGCGTCATCGGATTATCCCTTGCCGAGAACTACCAGGACCACGCCAACGCACACGATGAGCACGCCGATCCATCGCTGCATCGTAACGCG
>DATEME010000608.1:0-2108 GCA_035275865.1 Candidatus Acidiferrales bacterium
GTCGGACGGGCTACTCAAGCGCGGCGGCCGGGGAAGATTTCAGGCGTGATGTCAGTGAAGCACGGCGCCGCATCGGCACAACAAAAGGCCGCTCACAACCGAGCGGCCTTCATGGCGGGCCGGATAGTGCCTGCCTAGGTCCGCAGCGCACTCCTATCCGAGATGCTATGGGGGCGGGCTGAGCTGATACTTCGGCAGCCCGAATCAAGCGATGGAGCCTGCCCCATGCAACCGATCAACACCGTTAATCCTACCATCTACCTGGCTATTGAGCTCAGTGCATCAACCTGGCTCATCGCCGCCCGCCTCCCTGGGTCAGAGAAGCCACATCTGCATCGGATCGAGGGCGGTGACACGGCCGCCTTGTTCGCTCTCATCTCGTCGCTGCGCGCCCGTGTTGCTCGCCGGCTCGACGCCGCGATTGGTGTTGTGTGCTGTTTTGAGGCAGGACGTGATGGGTTCTGGCTGCACCGTCTGCTGACGGCGCATGGTGTCGCCAACTATGTGCTCGAGCCGACCAGCATCCTCATCAATCGCCGCGCCCGACGGGCCAAGACGGACCGGCTCGATGCCATAGGCATGTTGCGCGTGCTCGCGGCCTATCTTCGGGGTGATCGCCAAAGCTGCAGCATGGTACGCGTGCCGACGCCGGAAGACGAGGATGCCAAGCGCATACACCGCGAGCGCGAGAACCTGGTGCAGGAGAAGCTTCGCATCGAGAACCGAATTGAAGCACTGCTGTTCACCCAGGGCATTCGGAAAAGGCCCTCTCTTCGTTCATGGGAGCGCGATCTTGCCGTCTTGCGCACCGGTGACGGGCGCGAGATGCCGCGCCATCTTCGGGCCGAATTGGACCGCCTGCGTCGACGGCTCGTTACGATCTTGGAGTTGATCCGGGAGGTCGAGGCCGAGCGTGACGAGGTTGTCACGACCAACCCCGAGCACCAGACCTCTCGCAAGATCGTCGCGCTGTGTCGCATCCGGGGTCTCGGCGAGAATTTCGCGGGCGTGCTCACACGTGAGGTATTCTATCGTTCATTCGACAACCGTCGTCAGATCGCGAGCTACGTGGGCATCACCCCGATGCCCTACCAGAGCGGCAGTATGGACCGCGATCGGCGCATTAGCCGGGCTGGGAACCCGCGTGCAAGGACGACCATGATCCAGCTCGCATGGCTCTGGCTTCGCTACCAGCCCGGAAGCGAGCTCGCAGAATGGTTCCGCAAGCGCGTCGGCACCTTGGCTGGACGCACGCGGCGGATCGCCATCGTGGCCATGGCACGCAAGCTGCTCATCGCGCTCTGGCGTTATGTCGAAACGGGGGTACCTCCCGCCGGTGCCGAAATCCGCCCCGAGAGCGTAGCAGCCGCGTAGGACAGGAATTGTCGGTTGCCATATTGCCGACGACGATACGGGGAACGCGACCGTTCTCTTCTTTGGAGCCATAACACCTCCGCGTTTCAGGTGGGTCGCGTCTCGCCGGGGCTACGCCTCATGCATGAGGCATTCTGGTGCGGGCTCTCCGAATGGCCCGACCGCATGTAAGGTTGACGCAGCCGTAGCTGCGAGACAGGCAGCCCTGGACCCAATCACGTATCGATATGTCACCACTTACAATCGGAGAAAACGATGCCGCAGACCATTTGACATTCGAACCCTCATGTAAGGCAGAGAGGAATCGCAGCCATGGAGATCAAACCCGCGGGCTCCGTGCCCACGCGCCGCGGCCCCGCAGACTCGTTCACCGGCACCGTGTGGCAGGACCCGATCATCGAAGCGCCGGCACCGGCGCGCATCCGCGGCGCCTTCGTGCGCTTCGAGCCGCGCGCGCGGACCGCCTGGCACACGCATCCGCTCGGCCAGACCTTGCACGTCGTCTCCGGGGTCGGCCGGGTGGCCTTGTGGGGCGGGCCGGTGCGGGAAATCCGACCCGGCGACACGGTGTGGATCGCACCGGGGGAAAAGCACTGGCACGGCGCAAGCCCCGACATGGCCATGGTGCATATCGCGTTGCAGGAGAGCCTCGACGGCAAGCACGTGACCTGGCTCGAGCACGTCACCGACGAGCAATATGGCGCCAAGGTTGGCTAGCGGGATTGTGCTCTATC
>DATEME010000609.1:0-2627 GCA_035275865.1 Candidatus Acidiferrales bacterium
CCCATTTTCCTGGCTGCTTTGCTGCCGTGGACCATTTTGCTCTGGCCCGCCGCACAGGAGGGATTACGGCTCTGGCGAGATAAAACCTGGGAGGACTCGCCGGGATTCTTTTTCGGGTGCTGGGCCGTCTTTCCGATTTTATTTTTCAGCGCATCGGAATCGAAGCTGCCAAGCTATATTTTGCCCGCGATTGCGCCCGCGGCGCTGATGTGCGCCGTGGCGGGGATTCGCGCATTTGAAAGGGCGCGTAAACCTGCTGCGGTGATTGCCGTCGGCCTTGCGGCGGCCTGGATTGCGCTGGCGACTGTCGCGCTTTTCTATTTGCGGCGGATTAACTGGCATGCGAACGATCCGTTTGCCACGACGAATGCCGCGCCCGGCGCAGTTTATGTTGGGTTGGCGCTGCTCTTGATTGGTGCGGTGGCGATGGGGATTGCGGGGCTACGCGGGAATGCGCGGTGGACAATTGGACTCTGCGCGCTTTGCCTGGTGGGAAGCGTAGAGGCGGCGAATATTGGTGTGTTGCCGCTCGTCGAGGGCCGCTATTCAGCGCGACCGTACGCGGAATTCTTAAAGAACGATCCTCATCCCGACCGAATTTTTACTTATCAGCTGCCACGTACCTGGAATTACGGATTAGCTTTTTATTTCGGCCGCGAACTGCCCGAATGGTCGCCAGCCGATCCTGAGCCAGCGTTTGTATTGGCGACGCAAAAAGGGCTCGCGGAAATTCGCGGGTTAGGACGTTCGAGCGGGACACTCGATCTGGCGCAAGGTGGCCAGCAGAATCTGGTTTATGTGCCGGTGAACGCCGCCCCTAGAACGCACCACTAGCGGCTACGATATCAGTGTGCACCACGCGCTGCCGGACAGGCTGCCTAGTTCGGGAACGCCATTTCCTTTATCAGCTGCGCGAAGCGCGGCTCTTCGTGAAGCGAATCGAACCAAGGGGTTACCTTGAGGTCGACCAAGTGCGGATCATGTCCCTGATAGGCTCGTTGGAGCCAGCTCAACGCATCCTCATTGTCACCTGAACTGGCGTAAACGATTGCATACCAGTAGGGGGGAACGTAACCGCTCCGATCGAGATTGCGGAGCTCGTCCAGTTGCAGAGCCGCAAGCGAGGTCTTCCCCCATCGCGCGTAAGCGGCTCCGAGAAGCGCGTTTGCATGCGGACTGTCTCGTTTCGTTGCAGCCGCATCTTGAAACTCGCGCACGGCTTCGGCGTATTTTCCTTGAAAAAGATAGGCTGTACCCAACGCCTCGTGCCCGGGAACGCTGGTGGGATTTAGAGCAAGCAGCTGGTTGGCCTGATCGACTGCCTGATTATACTCGTGCGCATTGATCCAGACATTGGCGGCCCTGTGATAGACAGCAATCGAAAGAGGATCGAGCTCGTGCGCTTCGCGAACCTGCTGGACCGCGTCGTCAACGCGCGACTCACTGGAAAGGAGCGCCGCGTACAAACGGTGGGTGCGCTCAAAACCGGGGTTTAACGCGAGCGCGCGACGAAACTCGTTCTCGCTCGCCGCCCAGTCCCAGTCGCCGTAAAAGTCGGAGACGGCAAGAGCCGTATGCGGGTAAGGAATGACGCCGTTCAACTCGATCGCTTTGATTGCGTACGACTTTGCGCCGGGGATGGCGATTTCCGGCGGCACGGAGCTGGCATTTACGTAATAGTTCGCCAAGCCGGCATAGGCCTCGGCGAAATTAGGCGCGGCGGCAACCGCCTGCCGAAAATACCCGAGAGCCCGCCTGCGCGAACTTTCGGTCTGCTGCGAGAGACAATACAAGCCCTTCTCGAAGGCCTCGAACGCTTGCGGGCTCACCTGTTGTTGTAACGCAAACATCTGCTGGTCTTGCGAAGAAAGCTGCACTTTGGCCGCACGAATAATTCCCCGCACGACCGACCGCGTGAGCAACGGAAAATCGCCAAGTTGCTGCTGGTAGGACTCGCTCCAAATCGTCGCGCCTCGCGAGTCCAGGAGCTGTACGTTCACCTGTAGATTGTCGTTTCCGATCTGTACCGCCCCTTTGGCAATTGCATCCACGTGGAGATTTCGGGCGATCTGCGGAACACTCGAGTTGACGTAAGTTGCGGCACTGTTTTGAGGCGCCACCGTGAGGCTGTGAATACTGGAAAGCTTGGTGAAGACGGCGTCTGTGACGGCAGTGCTGAGGTATTGCCCACCCAAACCGTCCACGGGATTTATGACCGCGAATGGAAGAACCGCGACGGAACCGATTCGACCACTTGCATGACTGAAATGCCGCCATGCGAAGGCCGCGATCAGAAATACTGCCAGAGTCGCGGCCGCTATGCGGGGCCAACCCGAGAATTTGAAGGTCCGCTTCGCGGCGGTGCGCCGATTGACCGGCGCGGCGAAACGGTACCCCTGTCTGGGCACCGTCTGGACAAAGCGCGGACTGTCCGCAGTATCGGCCAGCGCACTGCGCAGACGGCTGATGGCATTGTTTAAACCGTTGTCGAACTCGACGAACGTGTCATTCGGCCAAAGGCGCTGCCGCAACTCGCTTCGCGTAACCAACTGCCCCGGGTTCTCAATGAGAGCCAAAAGAACGTGAGCTTCGCGAGAGCCTAGCTTGATTGCAATGCCGTTTTTACG
>DATEME010000610.1:0-1386 GCA_035275865.1 Candidatus Acidiferrales bacterium
GCCGCCGCCACGGCAATTCCTGCAAAGCCGAAGATTGCGGCGATCACTGCGATCACGAAAAACGCCAGCGCCCAACGAAGCATGTCGTCCTCCTTCGCTCGCCGCGGCAACTGCACGCCGCGAATGACACTTCCTGTTTACTTAATCCCCGACTAAGCCTCAATACAGACTCCCTCGTATTTCCGCGCGGCCTGAAACCGCATTTTTGGATAAAGACAATTGTTTCTTTCGGTTGCGAAAACCGACCTGATGAACTGCCCAGAGTCAGGAGTACACCGTACACGCATGGATTTGACCCCTATACAGGAAGCCGCCGATTTTCGCGCGCGCGGTTTTCTCCTAGCCTTCTAACAGCTTCAGGGAGATCACAAGTGAGCAGATTCAAAAGCGGCAATCGAGGGACCTTCGGCCTTCAGGGTGGTGACCGTGCGCGGACGCGCCATTCGTATTCGGTGTTCGAAGACTCCTCGTGTAGCGTCGCTTCACACCATCGCTGTGCAAGCGTTACTCCTGCTTGCTCCTGTGATTCGGTCCTTGAGACCGAAAGCTCGCACCACGAATGCGCCTGCGGACATACGCACATCCACACCGCGTGGTCCGGAGTCCGCACTCCCGCAATGATTGAGCCGGTTTCGCAAGGAGTGCTTTAGCCATCCAAGCATTTTCCCCCACAGGAAGGATCGAAATCTTCGAGCTTCGCAGTCTGCAGCAATCAAGAAAGACAGATCACACCAGCCAATTCGATAACGAGGAGAAGCACGCATGAAACGTTTTCTGCCACTTTTGGTTTTAGTTCTGATCGGGGCGCCTGGAGTGTTTGCTCAAGGGACCTATGCCGAGAGCACTCCCGGCGATCGCGGGTCGGTCGGCGTCTTCGGGAATTTTTTCCGCCTGAACGACGGAAGACTCAATTTTCTTGGTATAGGCGCGCGCGCAGCGGTGAATGTGACGCCGTACATTCCTATCGAAGTTGAATCGGCTTACGATTTTCGCCAAGCATATGCGACGACCACAAACAACGGCACCGGCGGAGGGACAGTCACGACTTCGAATATGCGCGTTCTCCATTTCATGCTGGGGCCGAAGTTCCAGACAAATCGCGGGCCGGTGCGCCTCTTCATAGCGGCCAAGGGCGGCTTTGACGAATTCATGTTCAGCAACGCACCCGCCACCTTCGGCACAGTGGGCAATGTGTTTTCGCACCTCCGCGCGCACAATCTCGATGCGACGTTTTATCCCGGCGTAGGCGGCGAGGCGTTTTGGGGCCCAATCGGGCTGCGGGTGGATGTAGGTGACGAAATTTACTTCACCAACGGTCCGCACAACAACCTGCGCATTGCTTTCGGCCCGACGTTCCGCTTCTGACTTCAGCGCGTTCGGCTTCGG
>DATEME010000611.1:0-1892 GCA_035275865.1 Candidatus Acidiferrales bacterium
GCCATTGACCGCATGGACGGATAGAACGGCCAATGCTGACCCGAGGCAAACGAGGCCAAGCGTGCGTACGCCAGTTACCTTGCCGTGAAGATCGCGATTTAAGCCTAGTACCACGCCAACTAGGGTCGCAGTGCCGAGCCGAAGGGCGATGTCAAGGGTGTCCATAATGGCACGCCAATACCGGACCAAAGGCGACCGGCACAATCACAACTGCTAAACCGTGATCGAGGACGTTCGCCCGGCGCCGCGTCCGACCTTCGAGTCGCATCGCACCTTGCCGCGGACCGTTGCGCTGCCGCATGCACACCTTCCGCCCCAGTGTAGACCTGCCTGTCATGAGAAAACTTCGGACCGTTGCGCGTGCCCATCCGGTTGTTCAAAGACCGCGTGATTTGTAATTGGCGCAAATTCATCCGGATGTCGACTAGGCGCTCTCGGTATCCCGCAAAACTGACAAAATCGCGTCAAGCGATGCGCAGCGGTCAAGCCTCAACTGGATTACCTCGGCTGCTAATGTTTCCCGGCGCATTTTGCTGAGCGGCGTATTTGGCGGGTCGCAAGTGCGCCCCGCTCTACCACCCAGCGCCGCGCGCGTGCTTCTCGCGCCATTTTGGTCCGGGCCCGCGCATGTAGTGTAGCTCGGGCCGATACGAGTCGCACACAGAGGCCCGCAACCAGCGCCACCGCCGAGCGACCGTGTCGACGGCGCGCGTCGGCGTATGGGGCGCAAGCAACACTCTCAGGATGTATGAATCGGAAAATTCGCTCATTTCGAACCTCCCTTGGTCATCGAGGGCTCTTCTTCGACCTAAGATGTTGAACGTCTCTCTTGCATTTTCCAGCCAACCCCGTGGCGTCGTTGCCAGGCTATGAACGGCTTGAGGTCAAAAAGCGGGACCGAGAACGGCACTGCCTTTTCCGCTGTGGCGCCTTCATGGCGGCTCGGGTCCCGCTTTTCGAGTGAATGGCCCAGATGGCGGTTCGGCGAAGGCCGATCGCTCCACTCCATGGAGTCAAGGATCATCGGCGCCTCACGTGACGTTTCTGCGAAATTCGCTCGGTGTCTGTCCGGTAATCTTGCGAAAGGCCAGAGTAAAAGAGCTGTTAAAGGCGTAGCCTAGAGTCAGTGCGACGTCCGTGATGGAATTTGCTCGGTCCGCCAACAGCACCTTCGCCCGCTCAATCCGCCGCTGAAGAAGATATCCCTGCGGTGGAGTTCCGAAGGATTGCTTGAAGGCTCGACAAAAATGATGCTGGCTTAGCCGAGCGATCCGAGCAAGCGTGATGAGAGATACTCGCTCGTCCAGGTGTTCTTCGATATAACCGATGACAGCACGTCTTTGCCAGCTGGCAAGGCCACCGCGACTCGTTGGTGAGGTCCGAGCCAACTCTCGACCGGAGCGCGATAGCTCGTGCGCAAGGACGCTCGCGAGCGCGTCGAAATAGAGCATGCTTTCACATTGATTGCTCTCAATCACATGCTTCAACTTGGTGGCCGTCGCCCAAAGAATAGGGTCTTCGAAGAATGCTCTCGGCGCATACGCGGTATCCGCGTCGATGGATTTGTGAAGCTTAGTCGGACTCAAATAGAGATACGTCATGCGTATGGCCGTACTGGTGTCATGCCATTCACGATAGAAATGGCCGGCTGGCACGAAAGTCAGCTTGTTGGCAAAATTTCGGAGCGTGGATGGAGGTAGCTCATCAATCGATGTCTCGCCTTCGCGCCGAACGCCATCCTCGTAGAGCACCAGCAAGTGCACGGGAGCGTCGTAACGGATTTCTATCCTGCTTCGGGTTGGCGCGTAGATGCTCTCCGTCACTATCCCGTACCGTTGCGTGCAGTGCCGCTTGACTAAATCGCTCGGAGAGATATGGACAGTCGTATCGAA
>DATEME010000612.1:0-8454 GCA_035275865.1 Candidatus Acidiferrales bacterium
CGCCCTGCCGACGCAACGCATCTTTACGGCCACGGGAAATATGAAAGCTTTTCGGCGTTTGTCGAAACGGGGCTGTTACTGCTGACGGCGGTCTACATCATTTGGGAAGCGTTTCAACGATTGCTCTTCCATACGGCGCAACTGCGGCCGAGCCTTACAGCAATCCTCGTGCTTCTGCTGTGCCTGATGATCGACCTGCTCCGGGCGCGCAAGTTGAGGCGCGTGGCGCAGCAATATCCGAGCGAGGCGCTCGAAGCGGACGCGCTGCACTTTTCGACGGACGTTTGGAGCACGCTGGCGGTGATTGCGGGTGTTGCGGGCGCGTGGCTCGGCGTCCGGCTGGACATGCCGTGGCTCACGATGCTCGACGCCGTGGCGGCGCTTTGTGTTTCGGCCGTGATCTTGTGGGTAGGCTCGCGATTGGGCAAACGCACGATCGATGCGCTGCTGGATGTGGCTCCGAGGGGACTGCGCGACGAGATTGCCAGTGCGGTGGACGAGGTAGAAGGGGTGCTGCGGACGGAGCGGGTGCGCGTGCGGCGCTCGGGGCAGCGGTATTTCGTGGACGTGACGATCAGCGTGCCGCGCACGGCGAGTCTGGAACAGGCCCACACGGCGAGCGACAATGTGGAGCGGCGCGTGGCGGAGATTGTACCATCGGATGTTGTGGTTCACGTGGAGCCGCGCGCTCGCACGGGCGAGCACCTTTTCGAGACGATTCGGGCGATTGCGCAACGGCGCGGATTTGCGATTCACGAGCTTTCCGCGCACCATTACGAAGGCCGCCTTTTCATTGAACTGCATCTCGAAGTGGACGAGAGCGCCAGCCTGAAGGAAGCGCATCGTTTTGCCACGGAACTCGAAGACGATATTCGGCGCGAGACGGAGCCGGAAGCGGACATAAACATCCACATCGAGCCGCTTGGCGTGAATATTGCCGGCGCGGAGAAGATGAAGGAGCTCGAGACTGCCGTCCAAGCTTACTTGAATTCGCTGCAAGAGGAATATCCGGAGCTTGTGGATTGCCATGAAGTTCGAGCACGTTCGGTGCGGCATCGCGTGCTCGTCTCCTGCCACTGCTCAATGGATGGCAAGCTGCCGATCACGGAGGTACACGACCTGACGGCTACGCTCGAGGATCGCGTGAAGGGCAAATTCCCGGAGATCTCGCGCCTTACGATTCACCCCGAACCGATTGACGAAAGCTGATCTGGCTTCGCGCGAACGCGTTTTTCGAAGGTTAAGGCGCCGAACGCGAGCACGACGGGAAAACATTCGAGCACATAGCGTGGTTCGGGCGAATCAGCGAACGAAGCGATAAAAATCGTACGCAAAATCACAAACAGAAGCAGAAATGCCACTCCCGGGCGGCCCCGCGCCTTAAAAAGACCGATGACTGCGAGCACGACAAAAGCCACATTCAGCGCGGCCAGCGCCAGCGTCATGAGAAAGTCCGGCCTATCTTCGTCCCATTCCTTGTAAACGGGCGTCAAATGGCCTGCGAGCGGCAGTAACTCCGTGCGCGGCGTGAACCACAGTGCGAAGCAGCGCAGCGCCGGAATTTTCAGGTAGGTGCGCAGCGGGTGCCGCGCGGTCCTTTCGCTTGCGATCTGGCCAAACTGCGCGTCCATTTCGTCGGTTTCTGTAAGCGTATCGTTGTAGCTATCGAGGAGCGCTTCGACGCGATCGTGCTCCTCTGGCGAATCGAAGGCGCTAGACGGAATGTCGTCCATGGAGATTGGGGCATCGTTCAGGTTCCACGTGACGAGATATACGTCCCGCATGCGCCACATCCATGTGTTGGTCCACGCCGTGAAGCCGCGCGGGATGACTTCGCCGGGCAACTGGCTATATCTCGGTGCGAGGAACTGGACTTCGTGCAGGGTCCGCCAGTTGCGAGCCGCCCACGGGAGCAACGGCAGAGCAAGTCCAGCCGCCATCAGGAGACCGGCGCGGCCAATCTTCATCCAGTCGCGCGGGCGCCACCATTTTGCCGTCGCCGTGAGGCCAGCCGCTGCGAGCACGAGAGGCGTTTCCGGTCGCACCAGTGTTCCGAGGCCCGCTATGATGCCTGCCAAGAACCATGGCATGGCTGTTCCGGATTTTTTCGCGAGGACGCCGCCCGGCCGGCCGATTTCCGTTTCGAGCAACACGAGAAGCGCGAGGGCGGTTAGAAAAGTGACGAGCACTTCACAGAGCACGACGGCGCTGTAGTTTGCGACGAAGGGGCACAGGGCGACCAGCCAAAGCGCGGCAAGCGCCACTCGGTGACGCGACTCCGGCCGTGAGAGCAGGGACGCTATGGCCACGATCAGAAAGCAGGTGGTAAGATCGACCGCGACCTGCGCGAGCATAACGGCACGCTGCGAATTTCCGACAACGGCGAAAATCGCGGCGAGGAACGCTGGATACCCGGGCACGCGCATGTCCACGGGCGTCAGTCTGCCGTCGATCGAGAAACCGTAGACCCCCTTTTTGAGCCAGTTAGCGGCTAAACGGATGTAGAATGGGGCATCTCCGGTGTCGAACGCCGGAAATTTCAGGACGAAGAGCAGGCGCAAGACCAGCCCCACGCATACAGCTAGAGCCGCATTCGCACGCATCTTATTTAGAATCATTGACACGCTTTCGATGGACCGCTAGCTTGGAATCTCCGAATGGCTGAACGCAAGCCCATTTTTTACGATGAGGAAAGGCGGCGCTGGCGCCGCACGCGCCGCGCATTGGAAATTGCCGGCGGTATTTTCACTCTGATCCTCATCGTGTTTCTCGTGAACGTCTCCCGCAAGCCCGATTTGCCGCAGATTCTGCGGCCGGATGTGGGAGAAGGCTTGCATGCCGTGCGCACGGTTTCAAAGGCGCATCCCCCGGTGCGTCCGCGCCTGCGCCGCGTGGCGGCACTCGGAAAAATTCCCGAGGGCTATGCGCCTGTGGTGCGCGCCGCATTTTACGTTAGCGACGATCCTACGAGCCTGGCCTCGCTGCAGCTTCATTATCGCGACATCGACCTGCTTATTCCCGATCTTCTCCACTCGGTCAAGGCCGACGGGACTCTGGAGGAGGATCGCCAGGCAAAGCTTGAAGATTTTCTACAAGGCCTGCAGAAGCGAAACATCGACCTGCCGGTCATGACGATGGTGAACAATTATGACGACAAAGCAGGATGGTGCCCACCGGGCTTCCTGCAAATGCTCGCAAGCGCCCCGGCGCGCGCGCGGCTTTCACGGCAACTTGAGCAGTACGCGGATTCTCAGCATGAGCCACAAGGGATCGTAGTCGATTTTGAGTCGTTGCCGGACGCGAGCCAAAAGGACTTTCAGGCGTTCGTTCACGATTTATACTCCGACCTGCATGCAAAAAGCCTGAAGCTGATGGTCGCTTTGCCCGCAGCGGACTGGAGCTACGATTATAAGTACTTTGCATCTCACAGCGACGAAATCATCTTGATGAACTACGATTTTCACTGGAGTTCATCGGCGCCCGGCCCGATCGCGCCGCAAAACTGGTTCCAGACCAATATCACGAACATTCTGAAGATCATTCCGGCGCGCAAGATCGTGATGGGTATCGCCAATTACGGCTACGACTGGCCGGCGAAGACGAAGCAAGATCCGAAGCCGATCGCGCAGCCTGTTTCGTTTCAGGAAGGCGTAAATACCGCGGTTGAATCCGGCGCGGACGTTACTTACGATCCAGCGACTTTTAACCTGCACTATTCTTACGACGAAAATGACCGTCTCCACACTGTCTGGATGCTGGACGGCGTGACGGCTTACAACGAACTTCGCGCTTCCGAACGCGCCGGCGTGGCCGGCACGGCTCTTTGGCGGCTTGGGACCGAAGATCCCTCGATGTGGACGATTTGGGACGCGGTTCACGCGGATAATGCCACGCGCGCCAAGCTGGATGAAGTCCCCGCCGGCTATGACTTGATTATGGAGGGCGCCGGCGACATTTGGAAAATCACGGCCATGCCGCAAAACGGCCGCCGAACGATCGATTATGACTCGGAAAGCGACGTGATCGATGACGAGAGCTTCGAGAGTTATCCATCGGCGTGGCGCGTGCAGCAGATGGGCGCCGTGCCGAAGGAACTTGCGATTTCGTTTGACGATGGCCCCGACCCGGAGTGGACGCCAAAGATTCTGGACGTGCTGACAGAGAAGCACGCGACGGCGACGTTTTTCGTGATCGGAGAATCGGCGGCGCAAGAGGCTGATCTCGTGAAGCGCGAGTACGCTCAGGGCAACGAGATCGGAAATCACACGTTTACGCATCCGGACTTTGAGACGGCATCGGCTGCGCAGATTCAACTCGAATTGAATCTCACGGAACTCTTCCTTGATAGCCGCCTTGGCGTGAAGACGACGCTTTTCCGACCGCCCTACGGAATCGATCATCAGCCGGAATCCGCGACGGAGTTCCGGAATCTTCCGGAGGCCCAGAGTCTGGGTTATGTGATCGTCGGCGCGCAGATCGATCCGCACGACTGGGGCGAGTTGGATGGGGGCGCACCTCCTCCGGTGGAAACGATTGTGCAACGCGTGATGACGGACGTGAAAGCAAACCGCGGCAACATCATCCTGATGCACGATGGTGGCGGCGACCGGAGCCACACCGTTGCGGCATTGCCCGAGATTATCGATCAGGTGCGCGAGGCCGGTTACCGGATTGTGTCCGTCTCGGACTTGCTGGGTCAGACGCGTGCGCAGGTGATGCCGCGGCTTACTCCGCACGAATGGCTGCTCGCGCGGGCCGATGCGCTGATTTTTGACGTGTTCAGCTGGTTTCGTTCGAGCATCGCGTTTATTTTCGTCGCGGGCATATTTCTGGTGAGCGCGCGGGCGCTGATCGTAGGGCTCCTGGCACTCGCCGAGAAGTTCCGCCCATCGCCGCCGGAGCATCCGGATTATCAGCCATCCGCCACGGTGTTGATTCCTGCATACAACGAAGAGAGCGTGATCGTTCATACAGTTCGCGCTGCGCTTGCCTCCGGGTATCCGAGGCTCGAAGTGCTCGTTGTGGACGACGGCTCGACAGACCGTACGGCCGAGCTGGTGCGCAAGAATTTCGGCGGCGATTCGCGCGTTCGTTTGCTCACTCAGGAGAATCATGGAAAACCAGCCGCGCTGAATCACGGCTTAGCGGTGGCGAGCGGCGAGATCATCGTTTCGATTGACGCCGATACGATCGTCGATCCCGAAGCGATTCCGCGGCTGTTGCGCCATTTCGCCGACCCGAACGTTGGCGCGGTGGCCGGCAACGTGAAGGTGATCAACCGCAATAGCTGGATCACGCGTTGGCAGGCGCTCGAATACATCACGAGCCAAAATCTGGAAAAGCGGGCGTTTGATCTGCTGAATTGTATTCCGGTCGTGCCGGGAGCCGCCGGTGCATGGCGCGCGGAGTTGCTCCGCGAAAGCGGTGGCTTCTCGGGCGACACCGTAGCGGAAGACACTGACCTCACGCTGACGATTCGCCGCAACGGCTGGAAAATTCTCTACGACGAAGATGCTATCGGGCGGACAGAAGTGCCCGATACGGTGGAAGCGCTGATCCGGCAGAGATTTCGCTGGACGTTTGGCACGCTGCAGGCAGTGTGGAAGCATCGGGATACGACGGCAAAGCCGCGCTACGGCACTCTCGGTTGGGTGGCGATTCCGAATATTTTCCTGTTTCAGATCGTGCTGCCGATGGTTTCGCCGATCATCGATTTCCTGTTCCTGTTATCTCTCGCGCTTTGGGGACTGGCGCAGTTGCGGATCGCGGCTTTGCCGCAGCTTTGGACTTCGCAAGACGTGGAACGGTCGCTCATTTTCTTCGCGCTCTTCATGGTGATTGACCTCTTTACCTGCGTGGTCGCGTTCGCGCTGGAAAAAGGCGAAGATTGGACGCTGCTCGCGCCCCTGATTATTCAGCGCTTTTATTATCGCCAGATGATGTATGTGGTGCTTTTCCGTTCGCTGAAGGAAGCTGTGCGAGGCAGGCCGGTTGGCTGGCGCGGTGTCGTCGAGCCGCAGGTGCCCGAAGGCGTGGCCCACGCCTAGTCGATCCTCACTGCAAAATCTTGTAATTCGGATCGCGAGAAATTGGTCCCGTTTCCGGACGGTCGCCGGATTCCGCGGCGTCCGCCTCAATACTTTGTTGCTGTTCCTCGACGTATTCCACGTGATGATTCGGGTCCACGATTTTCTGCAGGCCCATTATAGCGGGCGCCAACTGCGATGTGTGCCTCGCCTCGGCTTCGAACTCCTGGTCGCTCATTTCAGAATACCGGTCGCCGGTGACGGCTTTGTAGATGCCGTAGAGAATCAGAACAAATATGAAAAGCCCGACGATGTAGGGCATGGCCTTGTCCTTCTGCGGGGAAGGTTGCTTTCAACTGCACCAATTATATTATTTTTTTCGGTGATTTCGGCTGATTTGATAACATGATCCTATCGGGCTGCATCCTGCTGCTTGGGAGCGGCACCGGAGGCCAATATGAGCGTTGCACCCCTTTCGGGCGAGGGCAAAATCACCGTGCCCGAGATCCTCTCTAGAAAGTCGCTTTCATCGGACGGTTCTCTCCATGCACAGCCTAAGATTACCTGCTTAACCGCCTACGACTATCCCACTGCGCGGCTCGTGGATACCGCGGGCGTTGACCTGATTCTCGTCGGCGATTCGGTTGGCATGGCCGTGCTGGGATACGACAGCACGCTGCCGGTGACGATCGAAGACATGCTGCATCACGTTCGCGCGGTGCGCCGTGGTGTGAAGCGCGCGCTGCTCGTGGCGGATATGCCGTATGGGAGTTTCCACATTTCGATCGAAGATTCCGTGCGCAATGCGGTGAGGCTCGTCAAAGAAGGCGGCGCCGAAGCTGTAAAGGTGGAGGGCGGCGAGCGGCGTATCGAATTGATTGCGCGGCTGGTGGAAGCGGAAATCCCCGTGATGGGGCACGTCGGGCTCACGCCACAGTCGATTCACGCGATGGGCGGCTTTCACGTGCAGGGGAAGTCCGCGGAGGCATCGCGGCAAATCGAGCGGGATGCGCGTGCGGCGGAAACGGCGGGCGCATTCGCCGTGGTACTCGAATCGATCCCGCGAGAACTGGCTGCGCGCGTTACGGAAAAGCTGCGTGTCCCGACGATCGGTATCGGCGCGGGCCCGGACTGCGACGGCCAGATTCTGGTGCTCCATGATCTGCTCGGACTTACAGCGGGGCGCATGCCCAAATTTGCACGCCGCTACGCGGATCTTTCCGGCATAATTTCGCAAGCTCTCACGGCGTATTGCGACGACGTGCGCGGCGGCAATTTCCCGAGCGATGCGGAGTCGTATCACGCGCCGGGCGCGATGCCAGTCGAGCCGCCTGCGCGCATCCGGCGCTAATTCTCACGCGGAGAGAGGAGCTTATGGACGCTGCGGACTTTCGTGTGCTCTACGATTACAACGCCTGGGCGAACCGGCGGACGCTGGAAGCATGTGCGGCACTCACGCCTGAGCAATTCCTGCACGACATGAAATCGAGCTTCGCGTCCGTGCGCGATACGCTAGCGCATATTTATGGCGCGGAGTTCATCTGGCTGGAGCGCTGGAATGCCCGCCTGCCATCCGGATTGCCAAATCCAGCTGATTTCCCAACATTCGAATCGATCCGGAGCAAGCTCACGGAGATGGATCGCGCATTAATCGAATTTGCGTCAGGGCTTACGCCGGAAACTCTTTCGCGCGACCTCCATTACAAGCTGATGAACGGAACCGCGCAATCGGGGCGGCTCGGGCCGATGCTGCAACATTTGGCGAATCACAGCACGTATCATCGCGGCCAGGTAACGACGATGCTCCGCCAACTTGGCCTGAAGGCGGTATCCACCGATTTAATCTTCTATCATCGTGAACTTGCGGCGCAGGCGACCGCCTGACGCGCCCGCGATGGAAATCATTCGCACAATTGAATGGATGAAGCAGATTTCACGCGCCGCCCGGGCTCGGGAGCACGTTTTGGGCCTCGTACCGACGATGGGCGCGATTCACGAAGGACATCTTTCTCTCGTTCGCGAAGCGAAGAGCCGGAGTTCGCCAGTGGTTGTGTCCATCTTCGTCAACCCGACGCAATTTGGGCCATCCGAAGATCTCGCAAAATATCTACGGCCATTTGAAGCCGATTGCGAAGCGCTTGAAAATCTCGGTGTGGACTACGTTTTTGCGCCGTCGGCCGACGAGATGTACCCCAAAGGCTTCTCGACGGCGATTTCCGTGGATGGGATAGGCGATCGGCTGGAGGGGCGTTCGCGGCCCGGACACTTTCGCGGCGTTGCCACGGTTGTGCTGAAGCTATTTGAAATCGTGCAGCCGAGCTTCGCATTTTTCGGCAGGAAAGATGCGCAGCAGCAAGCGTTGATCCGTCGGATGGTGCGCGACCTCGATCTCGACGCGCAGATCGTCACGTGCCCGATCGTGCGGGAA
>DATEME010000613.1:0-7785 GCA_035275865.1 Candidatus Acidiferrales bacterium
GATACCGGCGTGCACACCGACGAGAGCGCATCGACGTCGGTTACCTTCACTACCCCGACAGGTGTCGTCATCCGCCGAATCACAGCACCCGTCGTCGGATCCTTGATCTCTTTGGTCACGCGTTCGATGGAGAGTTGATCGCCCACCTTCACGCCCGCCTTCGAGCCGACGTTAAGAATTACTTGCCCTCCGTCCACTGCTGCGACGAGGCCGCTTACCGTGATCGTGCGTGCGTCGAATTTAGACGAATCGGCGACCAGGCCCGAGCTAAGCTGGTTCACTGCCTGGTTCACTGCCTCGCCGATGATTGTCTGTTGGAAATCGCTGCTGCCGAAATCGACGCCACCCGCGCCAAAGCCGTGCCAATTGCCGCCTCCACCGAGTAACGAGGTGCTGTCGCGCTCCGATTCCCCTTTCCCTTCGGCCACTCCCAGAATTTCCGCGGTGTCGATGTTGACGATGCGCGCGTCAAGCATCACAACCGCCTTGCTCTTCTTTTTCCCAAAGCCGCCCAGTCCGAATCCTCCGAGGCCTGCGCCTGCGCCGCCGATTTTCGTGTCTTTATTGTCGTTGCCGAATTGCGTCACGCTGCCGACGATAATCGCGTCCACACCGAGTAGTTTCCCGATTTGCGCCGCGGAGGTTGGATTGGCACGATCGCTGTTCGAGAAATTCTGTTCGCTCAGAATCTTGTCCAATTGTTGCCGCTCGATCACGGAGTAGGTGCCATCTTGCACCAGGCACTTAACGAGCAGATCCGATACGCCCTTTCCAACATCGACATTCGTGCCGAATACCGCCGCGCTGTTCGTTTGCACCGTCGCGTAATCAAAGTCGAAAATGGCGATGCGCTTCTTGCGCCCCTGGGGCTGCGCGGGGGCAGCAGCTGGCGCCACCGTTGCCGCTGCGCCACCGGCGGCTGCTGGCGCAGGTGCCGCGACACAAGACGCGGGAGTTGCCACTGGCTTCGCCTGCGCGCGAACAACGGGCGCGGCCGCGAAGAACAGGAAAGCAAAGGAACACAAGACGAACAGGGCCGATGCGAGCTTTTTCATGGTTTCTCTCCGACCGGAAACTGTTGGCTTAGCCGCCCGGACTAAGGCGGACTTGGTCGGAAATCTTACAGACGGATGGCTCTTGGGTCAATAAATTAGAGCGGCAGAGTCGAAGGCGACTTATCTGCCCAGGAAGCCAGAGTCTTCGAGGCCGAAGCTACTGTAGATGCACGACTTACCGCTTTGTCGCCTAACCGACACAAGCCGCCTGCCCGATTGCGCCCGTTAGCAGACGCGAGTGCGTATTGCTAGTGTAAATACAGTATTGCGCCGATCATGGAATCGAAGAAGTATTGGTGTCATGGAGAGTTGCGCGAATTCAGTGCTTATAGTGGACGACAGCAGCACCGTCCGTTCCGCTATTCGCAAATTCCTCGAAGTCTGCATGCAAATGCGCGTCTGCGGAGAGGCTGCCAATGGTGTCGAAGCCATTGCGATAGCCACCGAGCGAAAACCTGGTTTAATCCTTATGGATCTCTCTATGCCGTCAATGAACGGCATAGAAGCGGCATCGGTCATCAAAAGGCAGACTCCGGAGTCACGCATCATCGTCTTCACCTTGTATCAGGACTCGATCGGGAAAGCGATGGCTAAGGCTGTTGGAGTCGATGTGGTTGTATCCAAAACCGAAGGCTCCGGCGGATTGATGGCCGCGCTCATGCCGCTGCTCACGGAAGGTTCCCCATTCTGCTGATTATTCCTGCGTCTTCAGCTTGAGTCGCGATTTGTTCTCTTCCATGAACTTGCGCAGGTCGCCGGCAGCATCGAGTAGCCTTACCCACTGCTCGTAATACAACGTGACCGGGAATCTGCCCAGTCCGTAGACGCTCACGCCGCCCTTTTCCCCGACGCGAAACTCAAGAGTGCCCTTTTGACGCGATCCTGTCTTCTTCTCCAGTTCCGCAATGCGTGCGAGTAGCTCTTCCCTGCTCGGCTCAGATTCAGGCATGCTTTCTTCCCTCCAAAAAGTTTCAAGTCCACGATAATATCAGTTTTCATCGCGCGACACGCCTACAAGAGGAAGATGGAAGACGTATGGCAGAAACGATCACGGAAAAAGTAACGCTTACTGTGGCAGACGGTACCTCGATGGACGCTTTCGTGGCTCGCCCCGCGGGAGGAGACAAATCTCCTGGCCTGATGATCTTTCAAGAGGCGTTTGGCGTGACTACCCATATTCGCGATGTTGCCACGCGCTTCGCTCGCCAAGGTTACGTGGCGATTGCGCCGGAACTCTTTCACCGGACGGCGCCTCGCGCTGAACTGAGTTATACCGATTTTCCCGCGGTAATGCCGCACATGCAGGCGCTCACAAACGAAAACCAGCAGAGTGACATCCGTGCCGCATTTTCTTGGCTGCAGAAAGATTCACAGGCAGATCCGGCCCGGATCGGCTGTATCGGTTTCTGCATGGGCGGACGAACATCCTATCTGGCATGTGCCGCTGTGCCGCTTCAGGCCGCGGTTTCGTTTTACGGAGGCGGCATTGGACTCAGCAGCCGCGGCCCATCTCTTTTGCCGCTTGCGCCGCAGCTGAATGCGCCGGTACTTTTTTTCTGGGGCGGCCTCGATAAACACATTCCGCCGGACCAAACGCGTCCTATTGAAGACGCTCTGCAGGAGGCCGGCAAGGAATTCGTTAACGTGAGCATCTCTTTCGCGGATCATGCGTTTTTTCGAGATGGCGGGCCGAATTACAACTCAAAAGCAGCCGCGCTGGCCTGGGCTCTCACCAAGGAATTCCTCGAACGCAATATGCAAAGCGCCGTGAAACGCTAAGATGAGAACGCGACGGAGCCATTTCCGGCCCAGTCTCTGAACGAGGCTTAATCGCGGAGCACGAATTCCATTTGAATGCCCGCCACGGCGATCAAGTCGCCCGAAGACAGTTTCGTCGGATGCGTAATGGTATTGCCATTCACGCTCGGCGTCTTGTCCGCTGCCCCGATGTAGTAAGAGTTGTCTTCGCGTCGATTGATTTGAGCGGCGGCTTTCGGCGCAAACCAGCCCTTCAACTTCACAGTCGCCAGTGCTGACTTGCCCACGACAGTCAGTTTGTCGGTGAGGCTGTACTCCTGCCGGTCCGTCTTGCCGCTCCGCACGATCAAAGTGGCGACTTTCACCCGTGTGGGCGCAACCTGTGCACTCTCGCCCACAGCGGCCACCTTCTTCAAAAACTCGCGGCGCTCTTTCGTGTCGAGCATGACGGTTTCGTTGATTTTTGGCGCCGCTGGCTTCGCTACGCCGGCGCCGACCGTCGCGAAGCCGTCCAGATCGTTGGAGTCCGAAACGACGATTGTGTGCTTGCCGACCGTAACGCGATCCCCGGGCTTCAACATGACCATCTTTATGCGCTGGCCGTTCACAAAGGTGCCGTTCATGCTGCCGAAGTCTTCAAGCATCATGCGGCCTTCTTCGTTAAACACACGCGCGTGGTAGTGCGATACAGCCGGATTATCTATAACGAGTGCGTTGTCCGGCGAACGGCCGATGCTTACCTCTTTCGAACCGACCGGGACTTCTCCGAGGATTGCATTGTCGAACTTGAGCGTCAGCTTTGGCATCTGCCTCTCCTTCAGCCTTTTCGATTTCGTCAGTTCCCTGAGCGCGTGATCCAGCGCCCGATTTTCCCCAGCGTTCCACCCGACTTTGCACCGACCCGTACCACGATTGCAGTGATGTTGTCTCCGCCGCCCGCCAGATTGGCGAGATCGATCAGCTGGTCGGCGGCGCTTTGCGCATCCGTCATTTCAGTCAGAATCGCGGCGATTTGGCCGTCCGTGAGTTCTCGGGTCAGCCCGTCGGAACACAGGAGGTAAGTGTCGCCCTCGATCGCAATCTCTTCGTCAACTTCGACTTCAACCGTTTCATCTACCCCGAGCGCGCGCATCAAAACGTTCTTCAGAGGGCTCGCTTCGGCTTCGGCTTCGGTCATGCGTCCCTCGCGAACCTGCTGCGCCACGAGCGAATGGTCATCCGTAAGCTGCAGAAATTCGCCGCTGCGGAGCCGATACGCCCGGCTGTCGCCCACGTGGGCCACACTCACGCGATCGGCGAAAAATTGCAGTGCAACTACCGTCGCGCCCATGCCTTTCTGCGGTCTCGAAGCGCCGTCTGATCCGTCGTCTGAATGCTCAATTTCTCCTTCGTCAGCGGCGGCCGCTCGAACTAATCTGTTCGCCATCTGAATTGCGCTCGCAAGCCGATTGGAAGTTTCCGAAGCGCCATCGACGCGCTCGCCTTCATAAGGCAGCTCCGGATTCGATTCCGCATCGCGACATTGGGCGTAGATCGTTTCAACCGCGAGTTTGCTTGCGACTTCGCCTGCGTCGAGTCCGCCCATTCCATCCGAAAGGATAAAGAGTCCCAGTTCGGCGGCGATGCGGAAGCTATCCTCGTTGTTTTCGCGAGCCCGGCCCGTGTCCGACCGCGCAGCGAAATCCAGCGCCGATGCAATCATCGGTTTGGCTGTGGTACTCACTCGGAGCTCCCGTCGAAGTCGTTCGTGGTATCCAAAGCTGGATTGCGGCCTCGCATCTGGCCGTTCGGAATCTTAGTCTCGCGCACGCTTTGAAACCCTTGTGTTCGAAGCCAATCGATCACGCTCGGAATGCGCGCCGGTGGAAACGGGCCAGTCAATACGATGAACCCGCGTTTGCCGTTTTCCATGCGGCGCGGAATGACCACGGATGTGAGGCCGAGCCCCTGTATTTTGCGCGATGCGTCTTGCGCGCGGTCCTCGCGGTCGAATCGCGCGACCCAGATGTAAGAAGGAGCATTGCCTCGCAGGACAGAACCCATCGGCTGGGACGGGCCCGTAGCGACGTTGGCCAAGCTCTGATCGGGCGCTGCTGTGTTCGCGGTTTGCTCCGGATTCGTCGATGATGATCCCTGTGCTGGCCCGCTGGGCTTCAGCTTGGAGACGGAATTTACTGCCGCTGTCCCGACCGGGTTCGCTGCCGGCACCGACGGCGGCGTGACAGGCGGATTCGAGGGCGTCGCATTCGGTTGCGCTACGGGCGCGGAGCCCTGGGCCTGGGCGGCGCTGGACGTCGCAACTGGTGGTGCTGTGGCATCGGATTGAGCTGTGGAAGCGGCAGGAGCTGGTTCGGAGGCGGGTTGCGTGAGGGCAAAATTGGGCAATTTTGGCGCAGTTGGCGCCGTAGGTGGCGGCAATTTGTCCGCTAATTGCGCGTTTTTAGCCCATTTTGCCGCGCCCGCCGCAAACAGCGCGATTATTGCGAACGCGACGACCACGACCGCCCACTTTCCTCGGGAAGGTTTCGGTTGAGCCGCAGCGTGCGCCACTGGCGCTTCGGTCGGCATGGTAATGATCGGCTGCAGGGCGATGGCATCTTGCGTGGAGCGGCCCGCCGTCGTGCTACCTCCGGCGAAAGGCGCTGCGGATACCGCCGGAGAAGAGAAAACCTTTTCCATTTCGGCGATCGACTGGAATCGCTTCTCGGGTTCCTTTTCGAGGCACTTGAGAATGGCTCGCTCGATCGGAACGGGGATTCCAGGTTCGATCTCGTGAGGTGGAACGGGCGATTCGCGCAGCTGCTTCATCGCTACGGCGACCGCGTTCTCGGCTGTAAATGCTTGAGTGCCGGTGAAGACCTCGTAGAGGATCAAGCCAAGGGAATAAACATCGGTGCGATAGTCGACGGGCTTGCCCGCGACCTGTTCGGGCGCCATATAGGCCGGAGTGCCGACCATCGCGCCCGTCATGCGCGTGAGCGATTCCATCGAACGCGCGATACCGAAGTCCATGATCTTTACGTTGCCGCGCGAATCGATCATTACGTTTTCGGGTTTCAGATCGCGATGCACGATGCCTTGCGCGTGAGCTTCTTTCAGCCCGGCGCACATCTGCTGCGCGAGGTCGATTCCCTTTCGCAACGAGAGAGCGCCGAAGCGATTCAGCACCGAGCGGAGGCTTTCGCCTTCGACGAATTCCATTGAGGTGTAAGCCACGCCGCCGAGGCGGTTGAATTCGTGGACGCGGCAAATGTTTTTGTGAGTGATTTTGCGGGCGAAGAGAAGTTCGTTCTTGAACCGGTCCATCATCTGCTGATCGGACGCGATTTCGGGTTTCAGCAGTTTCAGGGCGACGATCTCGCCAGTCTCGCGGTCGCGGGCTTTGTATACATTGCCCATGCTGCCGTGTCCGGCTGCGTCGAGAATGTCGTAACGCTGGCCAAGAGCGGACAATGCGGCGGAACTCAGATGCAAAGTCGCCGGATTGGCAGGAGCCGCCTGAGCGGAGGTGTCTCGAGACGCGGCGATCAGAGCATCGGCGTCCGGAACGTCGCTCAGGAGGACGGTGTCCTGCTGTGAGCGCGAGCCGCGCGTCGACTCGCCCGCAGACGCTTTGCGGTCGGTCCCGTTGGAGCCATGGGGATCGGATGGCTGGTTCATGGCGCTGTCGTATAAGAATAAGGGAGAAAATGGACCGAAGCTTGGCGGCGCAAGGGGCGTGTAAGGAAAGAGTATCTGGTACGGATCGATGGCGATGGACGCCGAAACGCCCCATTTTGCACGCGGGAAATGCGGACATCGTACTTCGCCGATTGGGGAAAGGGCATCCGACCCTGACCTGCTGCGTACCGGGGCATGGCTCACTCAGAGATTGACGCTGGTGAATCGCAGTACTAATATCCCGCGCCAAAGGAGGTCCTGCCTATGTCATTCCAAGGAAAGAACGCTCTGATTACCGGAAGCTCCAGGGGAATCGGTCGAGGTATCGCGCTTAGGCTTGCGGAACAGGGAGCGCGGATCGGCGTGCATTATTACCAGAATCGCGAAGCCGCCGAGGCGACGCTCGAAAGGGTAAGGGCGCTCGGCTCTGACGGATTTCTCGTTCAGGCGGATGTCTGCCAGCCGGACGAGATTCGCCGGATGTTTCAAACTGTTCGTTCTGAGTTTGGCACGCTGGACATTTTTGTGAGCAACGCGCGGCCGGAAGCGCCACTCTTCTATCAGGCGCCGATGGAAATTACATTGGAGAAATGGGACGCGGCGGTCGATTCGCAGGCGCGGGCTTTCCTGGTTGCGGTGCGTGAGGCAGCACCACTCATGCCAAACGGCGGAAGGATCGTGGCGATCTCGTTTGCGCCGGGCGGTCGATTTGGCAGCTGGCAGCCATGGGTGGCCATGGGCGCAGGAAAAGCCGCCATGGAAGCGCTCGCTCGGTACTTTGCCGTGGCGTTGGCCGGGCGCGGCATCACCGTGAACACGATCAGCCCGGGATGGGTCGAAGACAGCGTGCTGAATACGCTGCCCGAGGCGTTTCAAACCGGTATTCGGGAATGGCAGGAACGCGGGTGGACCCCGATGGGACGGCTCGGAACTCCGCTGGACATCGGGAACGCGGTGTCATTGATTTGTTCTCCCGAAGCAGGATGGATCACCGGGCAAACGATTGATGTGGATGGTGGCGCTTCGCTTGTGGATGCCCATTTGCCATTGGAGTTTCAAGGCATCGCGCGTGCGGCGCAAAAGGCGGCAGGAGCCGCGTAGGGTAAAAGTAACACTCACACAGCAGGTGGAATGGGCCGACCGTATCGGCTCATGAACAAAACATTGTATTCAGGCGTTGCCGCGCTAGGATACTCGCCATGATGCGATCAAGCTCGTTTTCTGCCTCGATGTTTCGTTCCCTTCTAGCTTCCGCAGGTCTTTTTGTGGTGTGTTGCTCACAAGCATTTGCGGGTCCGCAGAATAGTGCGCC
>DATEME010000614.1:0-24867 GCA_035275865.1 Candidatus Acidiferrales bacterium
GCTCGAATCTGCTGCGGATGTTTCCGCGCCTGGCGGTGGCGGCATACCTCCGAGGCCGATCTGTGGCGCGAATTGAAGCGTGAATTGGTAAGTGCCCTTGAGGCCGGTTTGATCGACAACCTGCTGGCCGACCTGCATCGACAGCATGTTCACAAGATTTGAGATCGGCATGGCATTGGAGCTTAGAGTCGCAACGCCTGTGTTGCCGTTCATCATCATCATGGAGCCGCCGGGCGGCGGCGTGGGAGGTGAACTGCCACGCTCGGGAGGAGCCAGAGGAGGAGGAGGCGGTCCGGCGTGCGGGTCTGGTGGCGGGACTTCTTTGAGCTTCGGGCCACCCTTGGCAACGACGAGCGCGAGAACGGTCCCTTCTTTCGTGGAACGCGTGAGATGCAGCTTGAATCTATCAGCAAGGAGTGAGCGAATCATGAGAGCTTGCTGCGCCTGTTGCTCTTGGCGGGTCAGCTTCTGCAGTTGCGCGGCCTGGGAGTCTTCGACTTTGGCGTTGATGTCCCAACGTTCAGAACTGATCCAGCTGGGGCCGGTGGAAATTTGGAACTCCTTCACACTGTATGCGCTGGCGATCAGCATTTTGGCGGTCACGTTGGAGGCCCGGAATTGGCTGACGTCCGGCCCACCCATCATGACCCGTATGCCGCGACCGCCTTCGTTGTCGGTCGCGTGCTTTTTGATTGAGGCGACTTCGAACGAGGGTAACGGCGCATCGGTCGCTTGCGCTTCCGACGGTGCATTCGGTTGCGTGGCCAATTGCCCGTTCGCGGATGTGGCCTGCGCCGCGCTTGAGCGGACGTTAAGAAATGGTAGAGCCGATGCGCCGCAAAAGGCGGCGGCGAATAGGAGAACCATTCTGAGGTTAGCGAATGGAGTGGACCTGGAATCACGATTCGTTTGGTTCATCACGCCGACCTCCCCTTATTGCCTAATGCGTTCCAGATTCGACGGCCGCAGGATCTTCGAGTGAGACACCGAATTTCTGATTCGGGACTCTAGTTTGCGGATGGCTCCTCGATGTGCTCGATTGTGTAAATGTCGACCGGGCCTCGGGTCATTTCAAGTTTCAAGCCAAGCTGCTCTTCGAGCGCCGTGAAGATTGACGGCCCCGAATCGTTCAACTCTACCGGTGGCGGCGCACCAGCTTCCTGTGCGAACTTCTGATCCAGCGCCTGGGACGAAAATGTTACGTTGTAGTCGTAATTCCCCGTAATTCCCGTGTGGTCGACGACCAAGTGACCTTCGATCTCAGGCATGAAGGCCAGCAGGTCAGCTAAACCGCTGACGGGTTGATTGACCGCGCTAATGTTGCCATTGTTGAGCAGAAGATGTGGGCCTTTGCCGGGCAGCGCTTGCGCACCAGGCGCCCCCGGCGCGGGCGCCACCCATGTGGTCGGCGTCAACTTCGATCCGCCCTTTGCGACCACGAGCGCGTATTCAGCCTCGTCTTTCGTCACGTGGCTCACGCTAAGCTTGAAGCGCTCGTTGAGCAGCGAGTGCAACATCATCCGCTGTTGCCGCTGCCGTTCTTGGCGAGACGCGCCTTGCATGCTTTTCGCAATCGAATCCTCCACTTTCGCGTTGATGGTGTAGATCTTCGAATTGGCCCAGTCGGGGCCACCCCTCAACTGAAAGTCCTTAAGGCCGTAGACGAATTCGACCATTCCCCTCGCCGTCATGTTGATCACTCGAAATTGGCTCGGGTCTGGACTCCCAAAGCCGCGGCTTCTCTCTGCCGGATCACCTGGCTTGATCGATGCCACTTCGAACGACGGCAAAGGCTTGCCATCCTCATCCGGCGCGGAACTGTGCAGCGGGTCGCCTCCGTACGCCGGCCCTCCCTGGTGCAAATAGAGCACGCCAACGCGTTTGAAAACGGCATAGTGCGGCGCGGCGATCGCACCAAATGCCAGAGGCATGGCAACCGCTGCGATTGCGGCCAGGCCAAGTAAAAGTCTCGCTCCTGTGGTGAGCTTCTCGGCAAATTGTCCCGTCATGATGCGGACGATGCGCTTTTTCAGGTCCGCGCCGCTGACGCCGGAGACGCAGACGACGGGAGACTCTGTATAGAACTTGCAGACCTCGAGGATGCCTTTGGCGTAGGTCTCGGGTTCGCCCCCGAGACGCATCACTTCTTCGTCGCAGGCGTTTTCGCGTTCTTCGACGAGGCGCGTGCCGATCCACCAGACGATCGGATGGAACCAAAAGACCGCTTCGACGAACATGTGAAGCGTGGCAGTGAGATTGTCGCGGCGGCGAATGTGGGACATTTCGTGCGCGAGGATGGAATTCATTTGAGCCGGCGAGAGACGATCGGCGATTCTGTCGGGAAGCATCAGCACCGGACGAAAGATTCCGAAGACGCCCGGCTCGAGAAGAGATTTCGAAAATCTTACAGAAACGCTCGAAGGCACACAGTCAAGAGTGGCTGTGCCACCCAAACAACTCGGAGTTGCTGTGGCGCACGCTTCGCGCACGCGGAACCATCTGCGCCACCACGAAAGACCGATGGCAAGCAAGCCGAATGACCAAATGGCGAATAATCCGAGCGGCAGGATATTGCTGTTTTGCGGTGCGACTGGAGCTGCGTACTGGATGGGCGGTGTAACGTCTGAAAAAGGCTGCGTGATTTGCTGTATCGCCGCTGAAACCGGCTCAGGCGTGATCACGACGACGTGGGCCGGACGCAGATAGCTGCCGATCACAAATAGGAGAGAAAACGGCAGCATGAATTTCATGGAGGCAGCGAGCCAAATCCAGTAGCGCGTGCCCGCCTGATTTTTTCGCAGCGCGAACGCGAGCAGCCACGCGGCGGCGGCGAAAGCAGTGGATTGCCAGAGATGATTTTCCAGCGCAGGCCCGATGTGCACGAGCGCGGTCAGCATTTGGCCTCCTTTTTGGAGAGCTTGCGGAGGGCCTTTTCGGCTTCTTTTACGTCATCGAGAGTGAGTTTTCCGGATTCGACGAGATGAGCCATGACGGGCTGAGTGCGTCCGCCGAAAAGGGCGAGGAGATCGTCAATAAGCCGGCCTTGTGCCGCGTTTCGCGAGACTGCGGGCTCGAAAATGTGGAAATTGCCAACCTTGCGCACGCGACGGACGATGTTTTTATCTTCCATGCGATAGACAGTGGTCTGCACAGTGGTGTAGGCCGGTCGATCATCCTCCGGGAAGGCTTCCTGGATTTCGCGGATGGAGGCTTTGCCGCGTTCCCAGAGGGTGGTCATGATCTCGAATTCCAGCGGAGTGAGTCTGGTTTTCGCCAATGGCGTCTCCTACTACATCTGTATGTTTATCTACTACAGATGGATGTACGAGCGCAAGTTATTTTTTTGTGGCTACCGCGAGGCCGCAATGGGAACGACGGATGGACGTTCCGGAGCGGGAACGGCGGCGCCGTCGCGGAAGGCGACGAACTTGGTGGAGTTGGCGGCCACGCGTTCGCCAGGGACAAGAATGCCGGCGAAGTTGAGCGGGTCGGCGGCGGAAAGAATGATCGTTTCGCCATCGAGTTGAACATTGCGGAAGACGCGGAGCGATTCGAGCGCGACGGGGAGGGCAAACTGTTCGCCGAGAAAGCCACTAACGAAGCGACCGCCGCGAATTTCGCCGCGATCTTCCAATCGACGGAAGGTGACGAGGAGTTCGCGCCAGCGCGGCAGGATGCTTTCGCGCGTTAGAACTTCGCGAAAGACAACACCATAGCGGCGCAATAACATCCAGCATGTAGATTCGATTGCGTCCGCGTGCTCGGGCGGCTCGCCGGCGTGCAGAAGAGACCAACGACCTGCGCTGTGACGCGGGCGCGCCGTCTTGCCGGAGCCGTGCCCGGAGCGGCGCTTCGGATCGATCAAAGAACGGAGATTATCGAAGCCGTCGGCCGTGATCATTCCGGCGGCGACCAATTCCCACAAGGCCGTTTCCACTTCGGACTTGAGCCTGCCACTGGCGCGGACGATGTCCGCGAAGAATGATGCGCCACGCTGCTGGAGAAATAAAAGGACGCCTTCCGCGGCTGGACTGAGACCTTGCGTCTGGTTTTCGCGATTGCGGCGCGGGAGCATCCAATCGGAATCTTCGCGGACGAAAAACGTGATCGGCGCGACGCTTGTGGGAATGACGCGGCGGCCTCCGGACGTGACTGCTTCGAGAGTTGCGGGATGCGGAGAGAGCCGACCCCATCCTACTGCACCTGTAAGGCAGAGTTGGTCGAGAATCTTCGGATCGTAACCTGGTATGCGGCGCGACAAGATCTGCCGTTCCCAGGAATTCGCGGGAGCTTCGAAACCCTGGAGCTGCTGCAAAACTTCGAGCGTGCCGCGTTCGCCGATGAGCTGCGAACTGGGCGCGACGTGTTGCCAACGCAAGAGCCATCGCATGAAGTGCGCGGACGTGACGGGCTCGATCTGCTTACGCAGGCCGCCGATCGTGAGGCGATGAATGCGCGCGAGCAGACGGCGTTCGCACCATTCGGTTTCGTCGCCAGCGCAGGTGAATTGGCCGCGAAGGATTGTGCCGCCACCTTCGAGGCGAAGGAGCGTACGATCAACGGCGGGCTGAGGCAAATGCAGAATTTCGGCGAGTTCGCGCGCGGTGACAGGGCCCCCGTGGAACATCCAGCCGGTAATGGCGGCCAGGAGCGCGTCTTCGCTCGAGAGCGGCGCTGATTCGATTTGCGGCAGGGCGCTTTCGAACCTTGCATCCGGGAAAAGCTGCGTGAAGCTTTGGGCGCGCTCGGCGACGACCCAGTAAGTTGCACCGTTTGCCATGGCTCGCGTCGCGCGGCGGTTGGCTGAGAGTACTTCGAAGAATGCGGACCAGCTGCGGGATGGTTCGTCAAGAGCGGATTGCAGATGGCCTTTGATTGGCTGCGCAACCTCATTTTCCGCGACCGGAAACACGACGAGCGTCAACAGGGCGTCGTGCAGTTCTTCGGCATCACGAACGTCAGGCCAGGCATCGGCGCGGACTTCGGCGATTGCGGCGGGGTCGAGGCGGCCCACCTCGGAGAGGACGGTTTCGGGCAACATGCGGCGCATCTCGACTGCGCGTGCGCGTCGCTCTTCGAGCGGAGCATCGTCGAGATAGGCGTACGGATTTGCATTCAGAATTTCGTGCGAAAACTGGGAGGGAATGGGTGTATCGACCGCGAGGCATTTGATTTCGCCGTCGGCGATTTTGCCGAGGATTTCGCGCAGACCGTCGATGTCCATCGCCTCAGTCAGGACGTCTTTCATCACTTCGCGGATGAGCGGGTGATTCGGAATTTCGATTTCGCCTTCGAGATTTTCCGGGCACGCGAGTGATTCTGGAAAAATCGCGGCGAGCAAATCATCGCCAAGCATGCGCTGGATGTTCGGGGCGACGCGCTTTCCTCCGCGAAAACGGAGAAGGGCGAGAGAACGGCCTGCGTCCCATCGCCAGCGGGCCGTGAAGAGAGGGGATGCGAGCGAAGCTTGCTCGAGCACATGCTGAACGGACGCGACGCTCATAAAATTGAAAACGTCGGCGAGCGGGAAGCTGTGCTGTTCAGCGAGAGAAATGTTGAGACCATTGTCCGTAGCGGCCGCTTGCAACTCGAAATTGAACGAACGGCAAAAGCGTTTGCGAAGCGCAAGGCCCCAGGCTTTATTAATGCGCGCACCGAAGGGAGCATGAATGACGAGTTGCATGCCGCCGCTTTCGTCGAAAAAACGCTCAGCGACGATGGTCTTGTCCGTCGGAACGGCACCGAGAACCGCACGGCCGGCGAGGATATATTCAATCAGTTGTTCGGCGGCGGATTGATCGAGGGCGCATTCGTCTCTCAGCCAGGCGATGGCGGCACCGATTTCGGGGTTTTGGCTCGGATTCGACGCAGTATTCGGTAATTTGAGTTGTGCCACGCCCAGGGTGTCCGGCATGCAAACGCTGGCGTTTGGGTCTGCGGCGATTAAGCCTGGCTGCGGAGTAGATCGATCTCCTATTGGTGCCGACTTTTCCACTGACTGCGGCTTCGCGGTGGGGAGAAGGGTGTTTAGCTTTTCGCGAAGGGCGGAGACGTGATGCGAAAGCTCGCCGGTGCGGCCGGGGGCTTCGCCGCGCCAGAAAGGCACGTTGGGTGGAGCACCCTGCGCATCTTCGACGAGGACGCGGCCCGATTCGACGCGGCGGATGCGCCAGGATGTGTTGCCGAGCAACATAATGTCGCCGGCTAAGCTCTCAACTGCGAAGTCCTCGTCGACTGTTCCGACGACAGTGCCTTCAGGTTGGGCGACGACGGTATACAGTGAGTTCTCGGGAATCGCGCCGCCGCTGGTGATCGCGGCCAGACGCGCGCCACGGCGGGCGCGCAACATTCCGTTGACGCGATCACGATGTAGATAGGCACCGAAGCGGCCTCGGCGGCCGGCGATGCCTTCGGAGAGCATTTCGACGATCGCTTCGAAATCAGCGCGAGCAAGATTGCGATATGGATACGCGTGACGCACGAGCCGGAAGAGATCTTCTTCATTCCAATCCTCCGCAGCGCACATGGCAACGGTTTGCTGGGCGAGGATATCCAGAGGCGATTCGGGAACCGAGAGAATATCGAGATCGCCGTGACGAATGGCGCGGACAATTGCGGCGCATTCGAGAAGCTCGTCGCGAGTGGTGGCGAAGATCCGACCCTTGGGGACGGCGCCGCGCCAGTGGCCAGCTCGACCGATCCGTTGCAACGCGACCGAGATCGCGCGCGGCGAACTGATCAGGCAGACGAGATCGACTGAGCCGATATCGATGCCCAATTCGAGAGAAGCTGTCGCGACGAGGGCTCGCACTTCGCCGGCTTTCAACTTTTTCTCGGCGGCAAGGCGCAGTTTGCGTGAAAGGCTTCCATGGTGCGCCGCAACAGCGTCTTTGCCGATGCGCTCGCCGAGATGGTGTGCGACGCGCTCGGCGAGACGGCGGGTATTCACGAAGATCAGTGTGGAGCGATGCTGCCGGGCCAGTTCCGCGATGCGATCGTAGATTTCGTCCCACATTTCGTTTGAGGCTACAGGGCCGAGTTCGCTGGCGGGAAGTTCTATAGCGAGATCGAGGGTGCATCGCTGGCCGATTTGAACCACTTCAGGCTCGGCGCGGCCGCTTCCCGTAAGAAATTGGGCCACCAGCTCGAGCGGCTTCTGCGTGGCGGAGAGGCCGATGCGGACGGGCGGAGCGCTTGCAAGGTGCTCGAGGCGCTCGAGAGAAAGCGCGAGGTGAGCGCCGCGCTTATCGTCGGCAACGGCGTGGATCTCGTCGACGATTACGGTTTCCACTGTTTTGAGAATTTCGCGACTCTTTTGGGCGGTGAGCAAAATGTAAAGCGATTCGGGCGTAGTAACGAGGATGTGAGGCGGCTGTTTGAGCATGGCCTGGCGTTCCCACATTGGCGTGTCGCCTGTGCGAACCGCGACCCGGATTTCGGGTATCAAGATGCCCCGTTCGCCGGCAAGCTGCTGGATTTCGCTGAGCGGCAGTTCGAGATTTTTTTGGATGTCGTTGCTAAGCGCCTTCAAGGGTGAGACATAGACAACTTCGGTGCGGTCCAGAAGCTGACCCGTGACAGCACTGCGGACGAGGCGGTCGATGCAGGCTAGGAAAGCGGCCAGAGTTTTGCCGGAGCCGGTCGGGGCAGAGATCAGCGTCGTTTTGCCGCCGAGGATATGCGGCCAGCCTTGCGATTGCGGCTCGGTCGGCGTGCCGAAGCGCGCGACGAACCAATCGCGGACGAGGGGGTGCATCCAGGCAAGGTCAGGCGCGACGGCTTGGGGAACGACGAGAGTCATTGCGTTATTAACATTATATATTGATGCGCTTCGGCGGGTTCAGGACGCGCCGCGGGCTGTGGCGTCGATGACTCGCGGAGTGGTTAGTGGAAGTCATGGGAAACGGTTTCGGCCTGGGTGATTTGGAGCGGGCGGATGGTGGCTGCTTTGACGGAGATGACGTTGTCCTGATTCTGGAGCGTTCCTTCAATGAGCAGGAATTGATTGTGAACAATTACGGTGCGGTTTTCCTGAAACAGTTGCGGCGTGATGATGACGTTGGCTATACCGGTTTCATCTTCCATGCTGAGGAATACGAATCCCTTCGCAGTACCTGGGCGTTGACGGACAACGACGGAGCCGGCGATCCGGATAGGAGTGCCGTTGCGGAGAGATTGCAGCTCGATGGCGGTGCGCAGGCGCTGCTTTTTCAGGCGAGCACGGTGGTAGGCGAGGGGGTGCGGGCCGATAGTTAGACCGGTGCCGTGGAAATCGGCAATTAGGCGTTCTTGGGTAGACATGGGTTGGAGGGGCGTGGTCGATTGAGTTTGTGGCCCGAACGTGTGATCGGTTGTTGTGGAGTTTTCGGTCGTAGGAGCACAACTAGGAGTGGCTGTGCCACCCAATAAAGGGCCAGGGTGGCGGGCGGCGCGTTCGATTTGCCAGAGGGCGTCGCGGCGATGCGTTTTGCGTTTGCGTTCGATGAAATTGAGGGCGCCGATTGCGGCGAGGGATTTTAGTTCGGACTTTTGGATGTCGGGAACGCGCTGCTTTAGGTCTTCGATTGAGGTGAATGGGCGCGTATTGCGTTCGTGGACGATTTGTCTGGCGATTTCTTCGCGGAGGCCTTTGACGTAGCGAAGGCCGAGGCGGAGGGAAAAGGTTTCTCCGGAGGAATGCCGAGCCTGTGTCGCGCCTACGGCGCTCGGCGTTTCATCTGCTGCGTACCCAGCGCTTACACGCTGGGCTAAGTTGCGCCGCGCCTCTGGCGCTGTGACGGCGTCGAGAACTGATTGCGCCTTTCCAATATTAGTGCAGGTTGTCAAAGGGGGCGCAGCAAGCAGCGCCCCTACTGTAAGGTCGATTTTAGTTTCAGATCCGAATGCGGGCTTGCACGTGGATCGTTGAGAGATCGTAAGAACACAGCCAAGAGTGGCTGTGCCACCATTACCCTGCGATTTTTCGGGACTCTTTTCGAGGGTGCAGAACCAGTCGGAACGAGTGACGTCGATTGGCTTGATGCGGAGGCCGTGGCGCTGGGCGTCTTTGACGAGAGTGGCCGGATTGTAGAAGCCCATCGGCTGATTATTGAGCATGGCGGCGGTGAATGCAGAGAGATAATGGCACTTCAAATAGGCGCTGGCGTAGGCGAGCAGGGCGAAACTGGCGGCGTGAGATTCGGGAAAACCATACAGGGCAAACGAAGTGATCGAACGAGTGATTTTCTCCTGAACTTCGTAACATAGGCCGTTTTTCTCCATGCCAGCTTGCAACTTCTTTTCGACGTCTTTCATGCGGCGTTCGGAACGCTTGAAGCCGAAAGCGCGGCGCAAGTCTTCGGCTTCGCCTCCGCTGAATCCGGCTGCGATCATGGCCATGCGCAAGAGCTGCTCTTGAAAAAGAGGGACGCCTAGGGTGCGCGAGAGGACCGGTTCGAGCGCAGGATGGAGGCAATCGATTGGCTCGCGGCCCTGACGGCGCTTTAGATAAGGATTCACCATCTCTCCGACGATCGGACCGGGACGAATGATCGCGACCTGCACGACAATATCGTAAAAACATTTAGGCTGAAGGCGCGGAAGGCAGGACATCTGCGCGCGGCTTTCGATCTGGAACATGCCGATCGTATCCGCTTTTTGCAAAGCGGAATAAACGGCGGGATCATTCGCCGGCAAGTGCGCGAGATCCACTTCCTCATTGTAATCGTTGCGAACGATCTGAATGGTGTCTTCGAGTACGGCCATCATACCGAGGCCGAGCAGATCGATTTTGACGATGCCCATGTCCGCGCAATCATCCTTGTCCCATTGGACAACGACACGGCCTGGCATGGTGGCAGGTTCGAGCGGAACAACGGAATCGAGTTGGCCCTGGCAGACAACCATACCGCCCGAGTGCTGACCGAGATGGCGCGGCAAATCCTGCACCGTGAGACAGAGATCGAGAAATTTGCGGATGAGGCGATGGCTTAGGTCGAGGCCGACTTCGCGAAAATGGCAATCGAGCTTGTCATTTTCGTCCTTAAATTCCCAGGCGCCGACGAGGGACGAAAGGCGATCGAGCATTTCGGGCTCGAACCCGAGAACTTTGCCGATTTCGCGAGAAGCGGAACGTCCCCGGTAAGTGATGACGTTGGCCGTCATCGCAGCACCCAGTTTGCCGTAGCGTTCGTAGACATATTGAATGGCGCGCTCGCGCTGATCGCCGCTCGGGAGATCGAGGTCGATGTCGGGCCATTCGCCGCGCTCTTCGGAGAGAAAACGCTCGAAGAGCAGTTCCATGCCGACGGGATCGACGGCGGTGATGCCAAGCGCGTAGCAGACGGCACTGTTGGCGGCCGAACCGCGCCCCTGGACGAGAATATTTTTTTCGCGGCAGAAACGGACAATGTCCCAAACGATGAGGAAATAACCGGAGAGATCGATCTTTTCGATGAGTGCGAGCTCGCATTCGATTCGTTTTTGGGCGCGGTCGTTGGACGGACCATAGCGCTGGATCATGCCATCGCGGGCGCGTTCGCGCAGGAATTGCATTTGCGATTTGCCATCGGGAACGGGATATTTCGGAAATTCGTAGCCGAGATCTTCCAGCGTGAATTGCAGGCGCGAGGAGAGAATTTCGGTGTTGGCGATAGCCTCGGGAAGATCGACAAAGAGACGCGCCATCTCGGCGGGAGATTTCACGCGGCGTTCGGAATTTCGCGCGAGCAAACGACCGGCTTCAGCGAGCGTAGTGTGATGGCGAATGCAACTGAAGATATCGAGGATTTCGCGCTGTTGCGCCTGGGCGTAGCAAACGGAATTGGTAGCGAGGAGCGAGAGGCCGAATTTGCGTGCGATTTCGACGGCGGCTTGGTTGCGGGCCTCTTCTTCGCGGGAGAAATGGCGCTGCAATTCGACGTAGACATTTTCGCAGCCGAAGATTTCGGTGAGTTGTTTTATGCGCACTGCGGCGCCTTCGATGCCGTTTTGCGCGAGAGCCTGGGCGAGGGGACCTTCATCGCCGCCCGTGAGGCAGATAAGGCCTTCGGCGTATTCGGCGACTTCTTCGGCTGAGACGGAGCCCTCGCCTTTGGCTGCGCGCAATTTCATCCGCGTGATAAAGCGGCAGAGATTTTGATAACCCGTGCGCGAAGAGACGAGCAGAGGATAGCGCCAGCCCTCTTCGGCGGTGACTTCGGCGCCGACATGGGCGCGGAGGCGAGATTTTTCCGCCGCGAGGTGAAAGCGCGGCGAACCGTAGACGCCGTCACGATCAAGAAGAGCGGCGGCGGACATGCCGTGCTCGGCACAGACGGCGGCCAATTCTTCGGGCAGACTGGCACCCTCGAGAAAACTGAAGGCGGAGCGGGCGTGAAGTTCGACGTACATCAGTCGTAGATCCCCCGAACGAACCATCTCTGTGAGAGCGAATCGAAATAAAAGCGGTAAAGGCCGTGTTGCGGACTCTTTTGCGCGCGTTCCGGCGAGGCGTTGAAACGTATTTCGAGATCCCATTCGTCCTGATGCCAGGCATCTTCGCGCCACCAATCGCCGGACGTGCGCCATGGGCCGGAGGCGGTGAGGACTTCGCCGCGGGCGCCGCGGAAGGAGACTTTTTTGGGGCGCGATTCATGGATTTGGACGCTCGCGGGAAGAGCCGGACGGAACATGCGGAAGGCGAGGGGGGACGCGAGCATATTTTTGCATGGAGAAGATTGAGATGTCTTAAGAACACAGCTAAGAGTGGCTGTGCCACATTGCGCGTTACGTGCCGAGGCGGATTTGCGACGACGGAATTTTTTGGTTTCTCCACAGGGAGGAGTGAAGCGACTCATGCGAAATTCGCCGGGGCGGTGTGTGTCTATGAGTTGAGGTGAGCCGACGTTGGCTTCGCCGACGAGGTGAGCGAGGCGGGTGATGGTAAGTTCGAGCTTTGCAACGTCCGGAGAAGGAGGAAGGAAAAGGCCGGTTTGCACAACGCGCGGTTTGGCGGCTTCGGCAGTCATGAAGATTTTCAGGATGGACGCGGGCGGCGGATCGCCTTGCAGCGTGAGACGGAGCAAATTCAGAAGCATTTTGGAGTCACGCATTGGAACGGGAAGCGTGAGAGTCTTTTCATAGGCGACCTTTTTTTTGTGGCGGGAGTCATCGTTGCGGATCTGAACGTCTTTTTGGCCGGTAGGACCGAGAGCGAATCGCAAGCGGATGGAGCCGGCGGCAAGCGAACGTACCGTAAGCCGCAGGCAAAGCTGATCGAGCAGACGCCCGAGCAGGAATGAGAGCGGGTCGAGTTCTTCGATGGATTCTTCGAGTTCCAATTCCTCTTCGAAATTTGTGGCGGGTTCGGCGAGAACCATAGCGCGGACGCCGGCACCTCGCGCCCATTCATGGAGGTGGACGCCTTCCTGGCCAAGGCGTTCGGAAAGCTGAAGAACGGGAAGCGCGGCAAGGACTTCGCACGAGCGCACGCCCCAGAAGTCGAGCGTTTCGAGGATTTCTGAGGACGCGCCGAGCACGTTGATCGGCAATGGGCCGAGGCGCCGCGATTCTTCGCCAGCGGCGATCAACGTGACGCCGGAAAAACCGCGCGCGGCGTGGACGGCGACCTCAAGATTTTGCGAGACAGCAATATGCGCGGCAAGGCCGAATTCAGCGACGCGCTGCGTGAGGAGATCGGCGATATTTTCGTCGGAGCCAAAAAGAGAAGAGAGACCCGCAAGGTCGATAACGAGAGTATCAGGAGCTGTATCTTCGACGCGCGGAGACACGGACCAAGCGAGATCGAGCAATGCGGCGTGAGCTCCCCTTTCCTGCGCTTGCGAACGCAAACGGATTTCAACCGATTCGCATTGCCCGACGGCGGCGCGCGTCATGCCGATTTCGATTCCGGCCTTGCGAGCGAGTTCGTTAATGGCGACAACGTTCCAGACGGGCGGAGTGCCGTCGATGAGCGCGAGCGGGGCAGCGCGGAGAGGCGGTTCGGTGCGAATGACGGCTTGCACCGGAAAATTGGGAATATGAATCGCAGCGAATGACATGACGTCCTGATAAGCCCATCTCAAAAGCAGGATAGAAGCTCAAAATCACTCCTCAGCTCGAAACTTAATTGCAAAAGCGCCCGACTGAAGGCGGGTCTCGGCCGCTACATAGACCCTAAAGGAAATTCGTTTAGTTCCTTTGAGAACTCCATTTTGTCGCTACCTCGAAGATTGTTTCATTGCGCGGGGAGAAACGGCGATGGTGCTGATCGGGAGAAATTGTGGATGCGGATTCTATTTTGGAGCGCAGAATTTCCGCGCGCACGCGAAAACCATCGAGCACGCATGTGTGTGTGTCACCGGCAGATTCGGATGTTGACGTCCAATGAGACGAATCCATGCCGAGGCCCAATACGAGCGAGGCGCATGTTTTGGCGTTCGATTCCTGTTCGAGCAAAAGCACAATTGTTGGCGTATCTTCGACCGTCTTACGAAAACGGAACCAAGCGTTGAGCGGAACGTAACGGACGGTTTGCGGAGGAAGATCGCTCAAATCGATGGCGATCAGGCCGAAACCACCGCCCTGCAAAAGCAGGTCAGCGGCACGCAACGATTGATCGACGTCACGGCATCGCACCCACAGAAGATTTTTCAGGTTCACGCCGGCGGCTTCGGCAGAATGCGGATCGAAGGCGTCGCGAGCATCGATGAGGGCGCAGGCTTCGAGCTGGGAGGTGCGAGAAGCCAAGGCGGAAAAAAGGATGCTGGTGCGGCCAGAACAAGGCGGGCCGCAAATTTCCGTCAGGCTGCCGCGGGGCAAACCTCCTGCGAGGGAGTCGATTTCGGGGATGCCTGAAAGAACGGTTTCGACGACTTTGCGGTCGCGATAGGCAAAGGGGACAGAGACACGTCCGGCGAGAGCGGATTCGACAGTTAAACGGAGAGTGGCGGCTTTTTGCATATTCGCTTTTTATTCGCCATAATTTAAGATTCTAAATCATGGCATTGGGGTTGTCAAGTTGAGACAAAAGAGCAAACGCAAAGACGGCGAGCTACATGAAAACCTGAAAACCGACCGAGATTTACCTCTATCGATTTTGATATGAAGGATTTGGCATTCGCGCCATCCGGGCAAGCCCCTGATATGTGTAAGAGCGCAGGCGGTTCATCTGGCCGCAAGCGACGAGCGTTTTCATCGTGCTGTAAAAAAGCTCGTGTAGAGTCCCTTTGTGAGCGGCCCTCCATCCTCTCTACCCGATCTGCGACAACTTCTTCCGAGGCACTCAGAGCCCTCATCCTGTGCCAGCACGATCGACTCACCGAGCAAGAGCAACAGATTTTTCGGCAGTGCGAGCCGTTGGCGTCGCGCAGGCGGAGCGAGCATTTGAAGTTGCTGATCGCCAAACTGCGGCGGATGCAGTTCGGCGCAGGTCTGAGAAAGTGGGTGGCAGATCGAACAGCTCGGATTGCGCTTGGACGAGTTACAGGCGAGCCGTGCTGAGCAGAAGTCTCCTTCGCCTCTGGAATCATCCATCACGACCGAAGCGTGGCGGCTGAAACCGGCCCGGCGGCCGCTGCCGGGGCACTTGCCGCGCGAGACGCGGAAGATTCCGCCAAAGCACGCCAGCGTGTCCGGATTGCGGCGGCCAGTTGAGGCATCTGGGCGAAGACGTTTCGGAGATGCTGGAATACGTGCCGGCGAGCTTTGTGGTTATCCGACACATGCGCGAGAGGCTGGCGTGCCGTTGCGACAAGATCGTGCAAGCCGAGGTGCCGAGCCGTCCGATTGCGCGCGGGATAGCGGGACAGGGGCTGTTGGCCCACGTGCTGGTGTCGAAGTGAGCGCCAAGGCGTGGAACTGGACCGCGCGACGCTGGCCGACTGGGTGGGACATAAATCTCTTGTTGCCGATACAGACGAGCGCGTTACTTGAGCCGCTGGTGGAAACGCTGCGGCGACACGTGATGACCGCCGAGAAGCTGCACGCCGATGACACACCAGTTCCGGTATTGGCGCCAGGACTGGGAAAGACCAAGATGGGCCGGCTGTGGACCTACGTGCGCGACGACCGACCTTCGGGAGACCAAACGCCTCCGGCCGTATGGTTCGCTTACTCGCCAGATCGCAAGGGCGAGCATCCGCAAGCACACTTGCACAACTTCGCGAGCACACTGCAGGCCGATGCGTACGCCGGGTTCGGTGACGAACGCAGTCGACCTTACTGGCGTCCCTAAAAGAGACTTTGATCAAGCTGGCAGCACATCGCAGGACCTCCAGGTCCATCATATTTGCCGACGGAGCGCGCAAGGTCCCGCCGTCGCGCTAGTGAAACAGGACCGTCCCTGTCCCTGAAAGCGAAAATTGATAGGCGCTCACTCCTTAAGCGGCTGACTTAAGAAGTCTGGCAAGGACCGGCGCAACATGTTTGGCACCATACATGAAGCGCATGATCGGCCCGAAGACTGGCGAACTTGCCACACCCACTATGAACAAACCCGGCACAGAGGTCTCGAAGTGCGAACTAAGCGCTGGCACTCCGCCACTTTCCCGAGCGATAGATTGACGCAGTCCGGCGTCCAAGTATTCGAGCCTATCGACGTCCACGATGAAACCGGTGCCGGCAATGATGCGATCAGTCAGGTATTCTCTTTGACCCTGCGGCCCATGCACGACAAGTCGCACGCCGCCATTATGGGCAGCGGCAGTCTCCAACACACAATTCAGCTGCAACTCAATCTGGCGATCCACTCGGTCGCGTAGCCACCATGCGCCGCTAGGACCATAAGCTCGAGCAACGAAATGGTGGCGCTTATCGGCAGGCAAATACGAGCGGAATACTTGGGGCAACTCAGATACTGCAAAGGATTTCCAGCCCGCACCAATGCCTGCGTCAGGAGCAAGGATTCGTGCAAACAGAGGTCGCTGCTTTGCTGGGGAATTCCACTCGATCCGGCTGCCGCGCGCGAGTATCCTTACTTGAGCTCCCGTTTCATGTAGGAGAGCCGCCGTTTCAAGCGCCGATTGCCCCGCGCCTATGATCGTCACATCACGTCCACGATAAGCTCTGACGTCTCCAATATTTGCGCTATGAAAAAGCAGCGGCTCATGAAGCTGGCTCAACTGCGGCGGTACTTTACGAAAAGGCATGTGCCCGGTTGCCAAGATGACTCGCCGGCTTGCGAATATCGTGCCGTCAGCCAGTTCCAGAGAAAAGTTATTTGCATCGCGGCGAATCCGGACGACCCGAACATCTCGCGATTCGCCTGCTGCGTAGTGCCGAAACCATTCGGCATATTTCAGAAAAGACGCCAAGCTGAGAGGATGACCCACTGGCTGATAGGACAGACCCTTCGCCATGCAGTACCGCTCGAAAGTAAACCGCCGATTGGGGTCCCAAAGGTTCGAGGCGAACCGCTCCGATTTCAGCATCATGCCTTCCGGCATGTAACGCTGCCAACTTTCCATCGGCGTCCCGAACATTTGAAAGGGCACTCGTGCAGCACGAAGGTACGCTGCGATTGAGAGCCCATAAGGTCCGGCTCCGACAATAGTTGTTTCCACATCAGCCATTTGGTTCGCGTCCCGCGTCACTGAAGCGACGAAAAAAGATGTTCCGTACAACGCGCGATTCGAGCCGCAAAACGCTCCAAACCGTAATAATAAAGAGCGGGCAATGGATCAGACCACCGAAAAAAACCGTCGGTCAAGCGGATTCCAGGCAACAAGGACCCGCGGGGCACGCGATGCTCGATGGTCGATCTCCAGGCGACTGAGTCGACTGGTCCGGCATTCGCCCTCAGGGGTTGGCCAACCTCGGTCCAGTACGTCATGAGAGGCAAATTGACTCCATAGAGCGTCGCGATTTCTTCCTGCCAATCCGTACGGCCAACTGTAGGCTCAATGATCATGAAACGCCCTGTTCTACTGTCACGTTTGAACTCAAGGCTGCCCAACCCACGATATCCAACGCGCGCAATGAAATGTAACACAAGAGGGCGCAGTTCGCCCGATACCTCAGGCGCCGGCACGCAAAGAACCGTGGTCCCGATTTCGGGCGGAGAACACAGCAGTTTCCGACCGGAGAATATTCCGATTACATCACTGTTGTGATCGCAGCTGAAAAGTGTAAAGAAGATTTCCGAATCTGGCCCATGAATCCACTCTTGAACGATCACTCGCGGCGTGTACTGAAACATTCGCTTTGCAGCGGCATGCGCCTCGGCCATGGTATGAGCACGTACCGCGCGTTCCGCGATGCCGTTGAGAACAAGTGTCTTGTCTGCTGGCTTGATAATGAGCGGAGGCACAAGGCACTCAAGCAATCGGAGATCATCGGAGGAATCCAAGGCAATGCCTCGAGGTACGCCAAATCCCTCACGTTCGGCCAATTCCTGAAACAGAGTCTTGTCGGACAGAGCGCGTACCATATCGTCAGACGGGAGGCTTATGCGGTACAGTCTATCGATCTCGTCGCGACAAGAAGAGACGGCATTGACGCATTGCTCTGCCGTCAGAATCAAGACAGGGCGCTGCCCCAGCCGGGTTGCTAGCTCCTTCAAGCTGTCGATCAGGACGCGCCCCTCAAGACTCGGGGTCCGAACAAAGTTGCAGAATCGGGACCAACCTGCCGCGCAGTAACGCGTCGTCGACAAGACGTAAATCGGCACATGGCCGAATGACAGGCTGCGGACAACTCCCAAACTGTTGAGAGTTCCCCCTACCACTACCACGGGCACATTGGCCTGCGTGGCGGGCGCACGTTGTTTGTAATCGGTTTGCATTGGCAGCCTCACACTTCAAGAAGCTGGTGCCAACAAAGGCGCCCGTCGAGCTATCTCGACGGTCTTCTCTCGAAGAATCTTTATGAGGCGCTCCTGATCGAAGAGAGAGCTGAAGGTATGATCCGATCGAGGAATGACGACGAGTTCCGTCTCGCCCCGCGAACACAAATCGATGAATTCGTGTCCCCCAGCTTCTCGAAGTTCCTGCAAACCGGAATCGCCTTCCGAACAGACAAAAACCGGCCGAACGCCACGTTTGATTACGGCGTTCAAATTTTGTCGAAAAACGAGCCATTCGGAAGACGTGACGGCTTCTTCTGGCCCGAATCGACGCCGCAAGCTGAAAGCGAGTGCTCCGAAAATCTTTCGGTAATTCACTTCACCCGTGAAAAAGTTGCGCCAACTCTGAGAATTGCGAATCGCAAAATTCAGGTAGTAGTGTGCATTTTTTCGTTTATTCGCTTCAGGTTTTAGGTCGACATCGTCATCTGCGGTGACAGGGCAGTTGATGAGAATACTGCCCGAGACTCGCGAATCAACGCAAGACGTGTTGAATGATACGCGCGCACCTGAGCAGCCGCCCATCAAAATGAAACTCCGAATCCCGCGTTTCGTCTCGAGAATGTCCATTGCACTTTGCGTTTCGTCGATGGAACTCTTGTCAAAAGGAAGATTATCGGGGCGCGGTCTGCTGTCTCCGATCCCGGAGAAATCGAAACGGAATGTCGTAAATCCTCGAGCCGCTAGCTCCCGCGCGATGTTCACGTAGATCCGTCCCGGCCCCACGCGGTGAAGGATTCCTGCGTTCAGCAGAATCAAAGCCACATCCCCCACGTCTGAGCGTCCAGCATTAGGGTCCGTCAGGATTCCCACCAAAGACTTCTTCTCACCGAAAAGGACCGCCTCCTCTCTCATGGGCAAATCCTATCCATCCAGGAGGTCACAGCTTGCAATACTGTGCCAGGCACGAGCAAACCGCCTTCCACTGTGGGCGGCCATATAGGGACCGCGTCGACGTGCCGAAGGCTGACAGAGGCTCCCGTTTCTACCAAAGCATCTTTCAGATCGTTCTGAAAGGGATTGTCTTCGGTTTCGATTATCAATACGTTGTCCGCTGGCCTCCTACGAATGGCTCGTAGATCGATTTGACCGATTTCCTCGTAGAGCTCTCTGGTCATTGGAAAACCGATGATGTCCTTGGGCCAGTCAATTTTCTCATGCTTCCTGGGCTTCGGGCGGAACCGAAGCAACTCCTCATTCAACGACATCAACCCTTTAAGGTAATCAGTTCCCTTCACAATTGGGTCCAAGAGAACTAGGTTTGCAACATCGTTGTGCTGCATGGCAGCCATCAGGGAAAGGCTCGCGCCAAGACGGAGTCCAACGATGCAAAGTGCTGGCCGATTCGCCCGGCCTTTGAGTTCCAAAATGGCTCGCGAAAGATCGCTAAGCCATTGGGAAATGCGCCCTTCCAAGGTGTCTCCGTAGGAGTCTCCGGAGCCAAAGTAGTCAAAACGCAGTACTGGGAAACCGCTCTCGGCCAAGCGAACAGCCAATTGACGAAGAGCACGATGAGAGTTGACGTACTCGTGCCCGATCGGCTGGCAAATGACGACTGCGCACGACCGATCGCGCCCGGAATGGGGCATATTGTAGCAACCGAACAGTCGCTTTTCAGGTGGGCCAAAGTATGAAGCGAGTGTTTCGGTGGAAGGCATTATTGGCGCTCCATTCTATCCTTGCAAACAGCGGCAAGCTGTCCGAGTGACTGGAAGGCCATTTCGACCGGCTTAATGCAAACGCCCAAGTGGTTCTGCAGACGAGCAAGAACTTGGATTGCGGATAGCGAATGGCCTCCAAGGTCGAAGAAGTTATCGTAGACGCTGAGACGCTCGATGTGGAGAGCTTCCCTCCAGAGTTGCGCGAGCAACCGTTCAATTTCGTCCCGCGGCTCCCCGAAGTTTGTTTCTTCAATCTCCGCACCAGTTGTACTTGTAAGAGGAAGCGATTTGCGATCCAACTTCCCATTGGGAGTCAACGGCAACCGGTCCAACCTTACGAGTTCCGGAATCATGTAGAGCGGCAATTTCTGTTTGAGGAAATCACGGATTGGTCGCAGTGAGACCTGCCGCTGACTCAGCGCAACATAAGCGACTAGCTTTCGATCCCCGGCATCCTCACGAACTACAACAGCCGCCTCACGCACGCTCTCGTGCTGGCGGAGGGAGGCTTCAATTTCGCCCAACTCAATCCTGTGTCCGCGGATCTTGACCTGATGATCGATGCGCCCAAGGCACTCGATGCGGCCATCCGCGTGGAATCGTGCCAGGTCGCCTGTTTTGTAGATGCGCGAGTCGGTCCGGAAGGGGCTATGCACAAATCGATCCGTGGTTAGCTCAGCGCGGTTCAGATAGCCGCGTGCAAGGCCATCGCCGCCGATATAAAGCTCTCCGATAGCTCCTACGGGAAGTGGATGTAACTCTTGGTCCAGAATGTAAGTTTGCGTGTTAGCTAGCGGCCGCCCGATCAGGATGGGTTTCCCATCCGGCCTGATGCGGTCCAGCGTGGACCAAATCGTAGTTTCCGTGGGACCGTAGAGGTTCCAAACAGACGCGCCACGAGCGAGCAATTGGTCTGCGAGATCCCTCGAGAGTGCCTCGCCGGTGCAAAGAATTTTCAGATCGCTTTTGCCTCGCCACCCGGACTCAATAAGCATCCGCCAGGTAGCCGGAGTGGCCTGCATAACGGTGACGCGGTGATGGTCGACACGCCTTGCCAGTTCGTCCGGATCAGTTGCCATTTGCCGACTGATTAAGACTATCCTTGCGCCCACCGTCAACGGGACGTACATCTCCACAGCTGCGATGTCGAAGGAGATGGTTGTCAAACCGAGCATCACATCATGCTCTGCGACGCCCGGTACTGCCCTCACAGAGTTCACTAGGTTAACGAGGGCGCGATGGGGAATTTGCACACCCTTCGGCCTGCCCGTCGAGCCGGAGGTATAAATCACGTAGGCAAGATTTTCGGGATTGCCGACAGCTTTCGGATTTCCGTCTTTTTCACGAGAGATCGCTTCCCGATCCCGGTCCATGCAAACTAGTTCCACAGGTAAATCAGACCACCTTCCGGCTAGTTCCTGGTCAGTTACTAAGACTCTTAGACCAGAGTCTTCTACCATGAACGCGAGCCGGTCCTTGGGATAGCTCGGATCAAGGGGCACATAGGCACCACCGGCCTTGAGAACACCGAGCAGGGCCACCGGCATTCCGGCAGAGCGCTCCAGACACACGCCGACCAGCACGTCCGGCCCGACACCAAGCCTCCGCAGGTAATGCGCGAGCTGATTCGCCCGAGCGTTGAGGTCTCGGTAGAGGATCTGCTGCGCCTCAAAGATCAGCGCAACCGCATTCGGCGTCCGCCCCGTCTGCGCCTCGATCAGCTGATGCAGGCAAGAATCGCGCGGGTAATCGGCAACCGTGCCGTTCCATTCCACTATGAGTTGCGTCCTCTCGCTAGCAGTAAGAAGCGGAAGGTCTGAGATTCTGGACTCCGGATTCGCCAAGGCGCCTGCAAGAAATGCTTGCCAGTGCTCGACCATACGACTAACCGTCGAAGCATCAAACAAATCTGGATCGTACGTGATAGGTCCTGAAATGGAGTCTGACCTTTCGTCAAGCACCACGACCATATCCATCTTGGAAGCGCCACTTGAGACCTCTTCAGTGGTGAGATCCCATCCAGGAGCGATTGCTGGCAAGCGCGGCTGTTGGGAGAGAACAATCTGGAAGATGGGGTTGCGTCCGAGAGCCGGCCGCAGATGCAAGTCCTCTATGACTCTTTGAAACGGAACTCCCACATTCGCCAGCGCGTCTAGCACGACACCCATCACACGTTTTGTCAACTCCCGAAAGCTCGGACTACCGGAGAGATCTATGCGCAACGCGAACGGATTGACGAAATAGCCAGCAAGCGACTCGAGCTCGGGCTGCCCCCGATCAGCCGAAAGACCGCCAATCACAATATCCTCTTGCCCTGTGTAGCGGCTCAGCAGAGCGGCGTACGACGCCACCAATGCCGCGTAGGAAGAAACACCCTCATCCCGGCAGAAAGCTCTTAATGGTTGGATTAATCCTGAAGCGAAGTCGAATCGTTGGATGGTACCTCGGTGGGTCCCACGGGCATTGCATGCATAATCGTTTGGCCAGGGAAGGACGGGCAGTTCGCCCGAAAGAGTGTCGCGCCAGAAAGAAAGCTGCTCGGTCCAATTGCTGTCTCTCTGTCCGTTACGTTGCCATGAAGCAAAATCTCCATATTGCAATATTGGCTCCTGAAGAGGAGAGGCCTGGCCGGCGGAGAATGCCGCGTACATCGCCGAGAGCTCCGGTACGAGGACGCGATACGCACTGATCGCGTCAAACACAATTTGATGAAAAGTCATGTAGAGCCTATGCTCCTCCTCGTCCATCCGCACGAGAATCGCTCGCAGGGGCGGCCCAGCCCTTAAGTCGAACGGTTTTCTGGCGTCCTCGGTAGCGATGTGCAACGCTTCCGCTTCTCGCTCCTCTCGGCAAATGTGTCGTAGGTCAGCCCGCCTCAGAGGGAATCGATCCGGGATGGGCTGAACAATTTGAACCGGATCTCCACCGACCGTATCAAAAGTCGTCCTCCATATTTCATGTCGTCGCAATATTTCGAGCATGCAACGCTCAAGCACGGCGATGTCCAGCGGACCTTTCCGAAAAATGGTTATCGCCTCATTGTATATAGGTACGTCGCCAACCATCTGGGAATGCACCCAAACTTGCTGCTGAGGAAAAGACAAGGGGATCGGCTCCCCGGCTGACCGGTGCGGAATTGTCGGCCGCGCATTCAGCTTCTCCGTGCTTTGCTGCGTGAGGAACATCTCAATCAATTTCTGTTTGGCTTCGGAGAAGCGGACGCCTTCCTCATTCAACTGAATCGCCTCTTTGTTCATTTTGAGTATAGTTTTGAGACACGCTCTTGTGGTCGCAGGGCTCCGGTCTGCATCAATGCTTGCAAGTCTTCGACCATTCGGCGTATCTCGCGAAATTCAAATATATCCGGATTGTATTGCACACGAGCGTGAAGCCCTTCGGGACGGTCAATGAAAGCGACATAGAGGTCCAGCATCGCACCGCCGCTTTCTGCGTCCATTGATGTCACAGTCCATGCGCCCCCCGAATCCGGCATGCGGGGTTGCAGCGAAATCCCAATATTGAAGTAGGGATTGCGGCTCGAATCGGGGAGCGGCCTGAGAGCCTCCACGACGTGCTCGAATGGCACATCGTCGTTGGAAATCGCCTCCGAAACAGCGATCTGTACGCGACGAAGTAACTCGACGAACGGCGGGTCATCGCCCAAATTGACTCGCAAAGCGACTGGGTTCAAAAAATATCCCAGCAGGGTATGTACCTCACATCTCTTGCGCCCTGCCGGTGAAAGTGTTCCCACGATCAAATCATCTTGCCCCGTGTAATGATGCAGCAAGCTGTAGAACCCGGCGAGCAGGACGACGAACATCGTCGTACCCTGCCGTTGGCCAAGTCTATGTGCGGCGTCGGCTACAGTTCGTGGCAAAGTAAACCCTCGGATGCGGCCCCGGAAGGTCCGTTCAGCGGGTCTAGCCCTCTCCGAAGGCCAGGACGGAACGGAAATTTGTCCAGCAAGTTTCTGGCGCCAATAAGCAATCTGTTTGGCCTTCTCGGTCGGACTTAACCACTCGCGTTGCCAACGAGCGAAGTCGGAGAACTGAAGCGGCGGTTCAGGCAGCGGGGATCGTTGGCCGGAGGAGAAGGCCCGATAAATTGCGAAAAGCTCGACTGGGAAGATTTGATACACAGACACCCCGTCAACAATGCTCTGATGCGCCGACATTACGAGCCGATATTCCGTGTCCGCCATTGCCACAAGCGCAGCACGCAGTAACGGTCCTCTTCGCAGTTCGAATGGGTGCACAGTTTGCGATAAACCAAGGTTCCGGATACATACCTCTCGTTCCTGCCCGGGGATATGTCGCAGGTCGATGAGTGGAAGAGGGAAACGTTCCGACGCCGGATGAACGACCTGGACCGGCTGTCCCCTCACGGTGTCATAACTGGTGCGCCAAATCTCATGCCTCCGAATGACTTCCGCCACACTCCGTTCAAGCACCGTCCTGTCCATCGGGCAATGAAATGTCAAAGTGACGGACTCGTTGTAGAGTGGGATTCCTTTCACCATCTGCTCATGCATCAAAACCTGCTCTTGGGCTAGAGCTAGGGGCGCGAGTTCACTAGATTGGCATCTTGAGATCGCCGCAACCTCGATCGGTCTCGCGAACTTCTCGCGCACAAATTTGTCGAGAAGTTTGCGTTTCGCATCGGAAAGCAATGCGGCCGTGGACACTGTGTCTTCTCTACTCATCCGCAGCGGGCTTTCGAATGACCGTGTGCGTGAAAACAAAATTGGCGTACCTCTGAATGCCGATTTGAAGACCATAGCCGAACGGAAAGTCAGTGCTCAAATCCTCGCGAAGCGTGCCGCGGAACGATTGGCTGTCCGGGAACCAGGCGAGGTCGATGCTGTGGAAATCCAGAAATTTTCGGCACAGAGGGAACAGCGCCTTATAAGCCGCTTCCTTTGCGGAGAACAAACCCGCGAGTTTCAGCTTGCTGTTTCCACTTTGGAGCAGCCAATCTCGCTCTGCATCAGTCGAAACCAATTCCGCAATCTCTTCAAATGGGACCGCCTCAGTGTCCTCAAGATCAATTCCTATCGATTCGAGTGATTTAGCCTTCGCGGCGGCTGCCATAGCCCACGGTCCGCAATGGGTGATCGATCCGACAAAACCGCTTGGCCATGCGGGATCACGGTCCTTGTTTTGAAGAACGGGCGAGGAGGTGTCGTCTCCGGCCGCCCGGAGTGCAAGATGAGCAGCCGCGCGCCCCAGTGCGAATTCTAACCGCCGTTTGTTGACCGTGTTTCTGTGGAGCAGAGACAATTCTTCCGGGTAGCATGTCGTGCTTTCGAGTTGCGATTCGTGAAGCGCAACGAGCGTGATTTCGGCTCCCTGCGATCCGAAATCGAAACCTAGGATGCGAGCCGGCAACGGGAATGGCGGGGCC
>DATEME010000615.1:0-4685 GCA_035275865.1 Candidatus Acidiferrales bacterium
CTAGACCTCTTCCTTCGACCGGCGTAGCCCAGCCAGATTACTATCGAGAAGAAGCGTTATCGGGAGTCATGGCAGTGCCCCCGACGACTTTACAGCAACGACGACGGCGACGACGAACACGAGGATAGGAGCGACGAAAACGACGGCCAGTGCGTCCCACACTCCGGCCGATAAGAACATTCCGACTACAGCCATGATCGTTCCCGTGGCGACGGCAGCGAGAATGAGCTCTGGGCGGCCCGTTCGTGAAGCTCGCCACCGACCGGTTGCCGGGTCGAACACCGGTTTAAGCGGTGGTGGCCTTGGCGGCTCCTCGCCCCCTAAGAGGGAGGCTGGAAATTGTGCGGCATAGTGCCGGTGCCGACTTTTGGGCGGATGTGGGTGTTCATGGCGAGCGTTCGGGTCCGCCTCCACGACTTTGCGATACAAGTGCCAAGTCGAGTGACCGAGCACCGGCACCACCACGGCAAGGCCGACGAAGAACGGCAAGGAGCCGACCACCAGGAGGCCGGCCACGATCAATCCCCAAACCGCCATGGGCGCGGGATTGGCGGCGACGGCTCGCACCGAAGTCAGCACCGCTTCAACGGCGCCGACATCGCGGTCGAGCAGCAACGGAAATGAAACCACGCTGATGATCAAGACCGCGAGCGCGAACAGGAAGCCGATGCCGTTGCCGACAATGATAAGCGTCCAGCCGGCGCGCGTGGTGAAGAGTTCGCCAACGAAATTCGGAATCGAGGCCGCCGACTCGTGGCCGAAGGTTTCAATATAGATAGCCTCTGCAACGCCAAGCCAGAACACGAAGATCGCCAGCAGCAGAAAGCCGAGCGCGGCGATGGCGTCGCGAGACGGCGAGTGCAGCACGTCGAAAGCGTCCTGCCACGAAGGCTCGAGACCTTGCTCACGCTGCCGGCTCAATTCGTAGAATCCGATGGCGACGAATGGGCCAAGGAGCGCGAAGCCGGCCGCAAGGGGAAACAGCAGGGACAAGACGTCATATCCGAAGCTCACCCGCGCCAGAATCAGACCGACGATCGGATAGATCAGGCAGAGAAAGAACACGTGGGTGGGCATGGCCGAGAAATCGGACATTCCGCGTGCCAGCGCGTCCTTGAGGTCCATCACGCCGATGGTGCGGATCACCGGCGGACCGGTGGTCGACTCTGCCCCCATGAGAGCATGGACATACATCATGTTGGTGCCTCGCGGGAAAGAGGAGCACCGCGCTGCGTCTTATGGCCGCGACCCGAGCCCATATTAACGCAGAAAAGCCGGGCTTCCCCGGATGACTCCCGAACTGGCGTGAATATTCGCGCTTTTCCGGCCTCGTAGCAAGACTGACGCGAGGTGTGGATGGCTACCAGCAGCTCGAGCAGCCCGAACGCTGGTCGAGGGGCTGATCTGGCTATTTTCACTGGCATCTGGACGCATTCCTCCTGTCGATTGCGCTTGAACGCGTGACAATCAAACGCTTCATGCTGGCGCGGGCGGCGGCTGCGGCCGTAGCTCCGCGAGCCGGCGGGGCAGGATCCCGAACTGCTACTCACGCCTGGAACGGTCGCAGTACCGCTCCGTTCGCAGCCGAATGCCAGTCCTTTCTGGATAATGGGTAGTGTCCTAATTTGCCAAATTAGGACTACCGGATAATGTTGTTGCTGGTTTTGGGCAGACTGGATAATGGGATGATCCGCATTTGGCAGCCCAATACGGGAGTAGCTTAGATGCCGGCCACCGATCCAATCCCCAGCGTGACTGCGGATCAGCTTACTCGGGCTTTGGGCGAGGCTGTTATTCGGATATGGAGCAATCTGCCTCAAGACGTGCAACTTCATCTATTTCAGGAGGCGGTGACGTCCCAGGGTGAATCCATAAGAGCGCAGCTTGCGGTCTTCCTGCGTGACAAGGATCCGCCCACTTCGGACCCATTAGGCAACCCTCGCGAAATGACGGAGCCGGACAGCCTTGGGGGTTAGCGCGATTGCCCGCCGCGTGAGTCTCGCGATATGCAACGGCGCCTGCAATCGCGGTCCTCTCCGCTACTTACACGGTCGCGCCGTTGCCCCCCGCGATCAAGACCCGCCGGCGTTGACCCCGGTGGACCAGCGGCAAGATTACCCCAGCCACAAATAGAAAACGTTTTCTGGTCCGTGAGCGATCATCCCACGTTTTTATTCAGGTTAGCGCTCAAAGGGCGCCGTCGCCTTGACGGGCATCATCAAACGGGTCACTCGCAGCGAAGATCTTGAGTGGGGCGCGCGAGGTCATCGAGCGGGCGGTTTTTTCTGCCCGAGGATCATGTGGGAGTTCTGCCCAGGGCGCGATTAAGTTCAGGTTCGTCCAGAACGCCCGATAGCCGATTGATCGTCGTGTTCGGCTGACCTTCGTCGGATAGGATGCGATTTACGGCGCGGAGCGCGAAGCAAAGAGCGGTGTCGTTGCCTCGCTTCAACGCCTGATGCACTTGTGGCGTGCGTACGAGGGCCCGGAGAGATTTGACTGCTTGAGCATCGGGAAGGTTGCGCGCTGGGGGCAAATTCGCCCTCAGCATGCCCTGAGCCTCCCGCAAAGTCCGTTTGATTATGAGATCGTACTGCATGGGTAGAACATCGGCAATTAGCGTGAGTTCCTTGCGATTTACTTTACCGAGTCCCATCCATTTTGGCTATGGAGTGGCGTTATCTCCGGCAAATACCGCTCGAACTTGCGTCGCCCCTGCGGCACAGTGATGCCACGCTCCAGCATGAGCGCACGCAGCTGATTGATGAGCGCTGTCCGCTCTGCAACCAAGCGTCCGCGCACGCGATGCCGTGACGCACTCGTCCGTTGGTAGGACGCGGCCCGATCATCTTTCACGCTGTTTGGATATAGTCGCGCAATGCCGCGGACTCTTGCTCCATTTCGCGCAGGCGGTGCTTGACGACGTCGCCGATCGAGATGATGCCGACCACCTGATCCTGCTCGACGACCGGAACGTGGCGGAACTTGCCCGTCGTCATCCGCTCCATGATCGTGCCGACAGTCTCCGTCTGGCCGCATATGACGACATTGCGCGTCATCACCTGAGCCAGCGGTTGCGCGAGCGCGTCGGCGCCCTGTTCGCCAAGCGCTCGCACAATGTCGCGTTCGGATAGAATTCCTATCACCCGACGATCCGGACCGAGCACGAGAAGTGCGCCAATCCTATGCTTGGCAAGCGTTTTAACCGCGGTTTTGAGAGTGGCCGTGGGCTCGATTGAAACGACATCACCGCCCTTGGCGGACAGAATGGTCTTGACGGTCATGGGTCGCCTCCCTCGACCGGCGTTCGTGTCGACCTAGCGCACCACCGGTCGTTTTAATAATCAGCTATTTGGTGCCAAGTTCCTCCCTTTGAGCGCGCGGCGAAGACGCGAGCGCTTGGCCAACGCCTCATTTGGCATCACGGCGACTGGGCACGGCATTTACATAGCACAAAAAGCTATCGGGCGGGATGCGGTTGCCGAAACTCTGAGTCGCCCTGCGGCATTGCGCGCCTCTGAGCGCACCGCAGCATGAAACAAAAACAGACAAGTTTACACAGTCTGCACAAGACGATAGCCGCCACGCGCAGGTATCACCACGAGCACCGCATTCGCAGCGCACGCGGAGAGCGGCACCTTGAGCGCCGTGGCACTGCGAGCAGAGCGCAGCCGGCGATCGTATCAAGATTGATCGCTGGGGGGCGGCGCGTCCATGCCTTCATTCGGGCCGCCGCCCGTCGAGATCGGAATGGGATCGAATGCGGCGAATGCCAGGAGACCGGCAAGGAAACCCGCCGATATGCGCCTGCCATGCAATCGCCTGCTCGACCCCAGCCATGCTGATCGAGCCGAGCCCGAACAGCAAGTTGACGCCGAACAATACCAGCAGGAAGGCGAGCACGCGCGGGTCTTGCAAGCGTGATGTCAGCGGCGCTGCAGACACCCGATAAGGCTCTTCGCGATCCCGCCACAGTGCGAGTGGGCCGCCGTGCTGGAATGCAAAGAAAACGGTACGCTAGCTAGGTCGGAGTCAGAATAGGTAGGGGGCAAGAAACCCTTGTGCCGCAGCGCTTCGGGGATTTAAGATATCCCACGTTGGCGTGAAGCGACTGGCCAAGACGCGCTAAGGCAAGTCGCGTCTGTTTTGTCCGAGCCTACGGCGCGCGGCGGCAAACTCTGGCTGTTCCGCTGAGCATCCGTCCGGGTGACAACGGAAGAAATTCATGCTCGCCGCAATTCGCATGACCTGCTCGCTCCTGAAGCTCAGGATCGGCGTTGCGGTCGCTGCGAGCGCGCTGGCCGGGATGGCGGCGGCTAAAGGCCCTGCCATCTCGGTCGCGCAAGCCTCGGCCTTGGCACTTGCGGTGCTTGGAGCATCAGGCGCTGCGGGTGCGTTCAACCACTACTACGAGCGCGACCTTGACCGGGAGATGCGGCGAACCCGGTCCCGCCCGTTCGCCAGCGGCGCGTTTCAGCCAAGCCTGTGGTGGCCAATCTCGTTCCTTGCCTTGCTCGTCGCCTCGCTCGCGTTGGCCGCGGCAGCGAATGGGCTTGTGTCATCGCTCCTCGTTTTTCTCGGATCCTTCACCTATGGCGTCGTCTACACGGTGTGGCTCAAGCGCCGAAGCGCCTGGAACATCGTGATCGGGGGCTTGGCCGGAAGCTTCGCCGTGCTCGCGGGGG
>DATEME010000616.1:0-3167 GCA_035275865.1 Candidatus Acidiferrales bacterium
TTCTACAGCGACAAATCGCAGATTGCACTAAGGCTGCTCACGCGAGAGGACGTTCCGGTGGATCGGGAGTTTTTCGTGCGCCGGCTTGAACAAGCCGCCGCGTACCGCAAAGTTGTCGTTGAAAATACCGAGGCCTGGCGCGTGGTGTATAGCGAGGCGGATCATTTGCCGTCGCTGATTGTGGACCGATACGGCGACTACCTCGTGATACAGACGCTTAGCCAGGGCACCGAACGCCACAAGGACCTCATTGTCGAAATTTTGAACGAGCTTTTTTCACCCAAGGGCATTCTCGAACGGAATGATCCGCGCGTACGACTTTTAGAGGGCATGGATCAGCGTGTAAGCATCCTTTCGGGCGAAGTGCCGGACGAGATTTTGGCGCGCGAGAACGGAATAGCGTTCGCTTGCGACCTGAAAAAGGCCCAGAAGACCGGGTCGTTTCTCGACCAACGCGAGAACCATTGGGCTGCACGAACGTATGCCTCCGGCGACGTGCTCGACTGCTTCAGTTACCAGGGAGGGTTTGCCTTAACCATTGCGGATCGGTGCACGCATCTGGAGGCGACCGATATGGCACCGGCCGCGATTGCCGCAGCGCGCCGCAATCAGGAGCTGAACGGAATAAAAAACGTCAGCTTTCGTGAAGGAAACTCGTTCGACATCCTGAAGGAGTACGACGAGACCGATCGGCGGTTCGATATGGTGATTCTGGACCCGCCCGCCTTCGCCAAGAATCGGGATAGCATCGAGGCGGCCCATCGTGGATACAAAGAGATCAATTTGCGAGCCCTAAAATTGCTCAAACCGGGCGGGTTTTTGATCACCTGCTCCTGTTCGTATCACATTAGCGAGGCGCTATTCCTGCAGATACTCGCTGAAGCTGCCAACGACGCAAAAAAGGCCGTCGCCGTAGTCGACCGCCGCACACAAGCGAAAGACCACCCCATTCTGCTTACGATGCCTGAGACACACTACCTTAAGTGCCTCATTGTTAGAGTTTTGGAGTAGTATTAGTCCTTCTATGGGTTAAGTTCCCCCAGCCCAAATACTTAGCTAAGTGCATTATTTTAGTAGACTTACAAACAACATAGGGACAGTGTTCTTTTTGCTAGAAAATACTTGACAATATTACACTAATATTTTAGCATTCGCTTGCGCTTAGATAGCGCTAAGGATTTAGATTCAGATCAGGAGGATGTAAGAAATGACTGCGATTACCCGTTGGGGCCGAGTCCCGAGCTTCAATACCCTTCAGGAGCAGATGAACAAGCTCTTTGAGGGCACATTCAACGGAACAGGCGAAAACTCGGCGATTACGAGCTGGGCGCCGGCGGTAGACATCTATGAGACCGAGAACGAACTCGTGCTTAAGGCTGACTTGCCCGGCGTCAGCGAGAAGGACATCGATGTACGTGTCGAGAACAATATGCTCACCGTTCGCGGCGAGCGCCAGTTCGAGAGCAAGGTAAAGGAAGACAACTACCTTCGTGTAGAGCGCACCTACGGTTCGTTCAGCCGCAGCTTCGGCTTGCCGAACACGGTGAATACCGAGGCGATCAGCGCGGAGTACAAGAACGGCGTCCTTACCGTCCAGCTGCCGAAGAGGGCGGAATCGAAGCCGAAGCAGGTGAAGGTGAACGTGACAGGGGCCGAGAAGAACTAAGCTTCTTTGGCGCCTGAATGCCAGTCGGCTTGGCGTCCGTAGCAACGGGCAAGCTGACACAGAAAGGAGGGGCCGATGGGGATGAAACCGTCGGCCCCTTTGTTTGTAAGAAGTGAAAGTGAGAAAATCTGATTATGCTTCGCTATGACAAATTGACCGTAAAGGCTCAAGAGACCCTGCAAGCTGCGCAGGAAATGGGCGCACGCGGAGGCCAGCAGCAGATTGAGCCATTACACCTGCTTTGGGCGCTCGTTGCGCAGGGCGACGGGGTAGTTCCGCCGTTATTGGAGAAGCTTGGCGTGCCTCCCGTGCGGCTGGCGGGCGAAATCGAGAAGCAGACTGCGCGACTGCCGAAAGTGACCGGGATTTCGCAGCAATATCTGAGTAATGCCTCGAATGAAGTTCTGCAAAAAGCGTTTGATGAGGCGCAGGTGCTGAAGGACGAGTACGTTTCCACCGAGCACATTCTGCTCGCGATTGCGGCCGCCGGGAAAGATCCGGCCGGGCAGCTCCTAGCGCGCGAGGGTGTGACGCACGATGCGGTTCTGCAGGCGATGACCGCGATTCGCGGCAGCCACCGCGTTACCTCGGAAAATCCCGAATCGCAATACCGCGCGCTCGAGCAGTATGCGCGCGACCTAACGGACCTTGCGCGGCGCGGCAAACTCGATCCGGTGATCGGGCGGGACGAAGAAATCCGGCGTGTGATGCAGATTCTTGCCCGGCGCACGAAGAACAATCCGGTGCTGATCGGCGAGCCTGGCGTGGGCAAGACCGCCATCGTGGAAGGGCTTGCGCAACGGATCGCATCGGGCGATGTGCCTGAGATTTTGAAGCCGAAGCGGCTCGTGTCGCTTGATTTGGCGGCGCTGGTGGCTGGCGCGAAATATCGGGGCGAATTCGAGGATCGTCTGAAGGCGCTGCTGAAGGAAGTTGCGGAATCGAACGGTCAGATCATTCTTTTCATCGACGAGTTGCATACCTTGGTTGGCGCGGGCGCCGCGGAAGGCGCAATGGACGCGTCGAACATGTTGAAGCCAGCACTGGCGCGCGGCGAATTGCGCGCGGTGGGCGCGACGACACTGAATGAATACCGGAAGTACATCGAAAAGGATCCTGCGCTCGAGCGGCGATTCCAGCCGGTGATAGTGAGCGAGCCTTCGGTGGAAGATACGATCGCGATTCTGCGCGGCTTGAAGGAACGCTACGAAGTCCATCATGGCGTGCGCATCAAAGACGCTGCCATAGTCGCAGCGGCTCTGCTTTCGCAGCGTTATATTACGGACCGTTTTCTGCCGGACAAGGCGATCGATCTGGTCGACGAAGCGGCCGCCGGGCTGCGCATGGAGATCGATTCCCTGCCACAGGAGATCGACGAGATCGAGCGTCGGATCATGCAACTTGAGATTGAACGTCAGGCGCTGCGAAAAGAAAACGATGAGAATTCGCGCAAACGCCTAGGCGAAATCGAAAAAGAGCTGGGCGGCTTGAAGGAACAATC
>DATEME010000617.1:0-1466 GCA_035275865.1 Candidatus Acidiferrales bacterium
AACGAGTAGACCTTTGGCCCGCGCTGACGCTGCTCTTGATGGCGAACCCGCAGCGCGAGATCGAGCAGCGGGCCAAAGCGGTCTTCGAGCGCTGTGTTGCCCTCGATCTTGCGGCGAATATCACGGATGATGCGGCCAAGCCGCGTGCGCAGAAACTTCAGTTCCCGCCGCGCGCGTTTGAACTGGTGGGCATGCGTGTAGCGCCCCACCAGGATGGCGGCACGCTTGGCTAGGCGCAGATAGCTCTGGCGCAGCTCAACGCCCTCGCGCTTGGCCAGCTCCACCAGCTTCTCGATCGCGCGATGGGTGAGCCGGGCGTCGGTCGGATGCGCGATCGACTTCTCCTGGACAGTGGTATCTATCGCAACCCGTTCGAGATCTTTGGTGTCGATCGCCCCGGTGCCGTGGGCCACCGAGAGGCTCTCCTGCAACAGCGCGGCGATCTGCTCCTCACCCAGCCGCTGGCGCCAGCGCGTGAGCGATGAGCGATCAAATGGCAGCTCGTGCCGGAACACCACTTCCCCGCAGAAGTACTGGAAATACGGGTTCTCCACCCATCGCTCGCACAGCGCCTCGTCGGAGAGGTTGTGCATATGCTTGAGAATGAACAGCCCGGCCACCAGCCGCGTCGGCAACGGCGGCTGCCCGGGTCCCACCCGACACACCGAGCTGAAGCGTCGCGCCAGAAAGTCCCAATCGATCTCCCCCGCCAGCCGCACCAGCGGATGGCGAAAGTTGATGATCTCCTCGAGACGCGGGCGAAACAGGTCGTCCTGGCGATCGTCGCGCGGCTGGCTCATCGGTCTCACCGACAGCGAATCTCGCCGTCGAAGGAATCACGGACCGCCCAAATCGGGAATCCCAAATCGCAAGAAAACCTGCATCCACACCCGGCTTTCTTGCAAAATCGATTACTTGCTCAGGTCAAATCATCGCGATCGATCAATTGTTTCCGAATTCTTCACGGACGACCAAGCGAGCCTGTGATTCGGTCCATAGCACCATGGACCGACCATTCCGTTCCTGAAGGATTGGCAGTGGTGCCCTTAAATGAAACCCAATTGGCGTTGGCCTCATCGATGCGTGCGGTAATTCCTATGAAACCAGTCACAACGCCAGCGTCAAAATTAACCGTCAATCCCATTCTGGCGATGGCGTGTGGCTCGCTGCTGTGGCGGGCAGCGAAGCCAAGATCAACGCCAGGGCTACAAGCAGCATCGGTGACAATCGGCAGCACTCTTCTAATTAGCCGGTTCTGATGCTGTCTTGCGACGGGACAACGTCTCTATCTATTCGTCACCTCTTTGGCACGGATGATCAGGATCATGGGCTATGTCGCCAGAAGTAAGGGTTGAACTTGCCTGCCTCGTGCCATGCGGCGTCACTTATCATGAGATAACCCGCGACCGTAAAATCGTATGCGGAGCAAAAGATGCCGTAACCCAGTGGAATTTCCGTTATCGACA
>DATEME010000618.1:0-3234 GCA_035275865.1 Candidatus Acidiferrales bacterium
GCGTAATTGTCGCTCAATCCGAGAGGTCCAATGGCAGTTTTCTTGCCGTGCAGGAGACCGGCGAGCTCGCCGACGAAATCGTCGAAAGGGCCGACCTTTGATATGACCTTTTTAATGCCGGCCCTTTTCGCTTCTCGCTCCAGCTGATCGCTCTTGTGCATGGTGTACAAGACGACCGCGACATCAGGCAAGGCCTTTGAAATCTCGGCGGCGGCCGTGAGGCCGTTCATCAAAGGCATGAGGAAATCCAAAATGATGAGGTCGGGTTTGAGTTCGAGCGCTAAAGACACCGCGGACCGGCCATTCGTGGCCTCGCCGCAAACAGCCCAATCATTCTGCCGTGACAACACATCCCTCAACGCATTGCGAACGGACTCGTGGTCGTCCGCGATCAGAATCCTATGCATGTAAGAAAGGCGCCATCAGCTCGGACGCGAAAATCTCCTGTAAATCCTTATGTCGTTTATCCAACACAAGGAGGGTGGGAGGGACAATATATATAACGTCTTACAAAGAGAATACATATATTTACGTACCCGCGACTACGTAGTGCATTTAAGTCCATGTAGCCCATCCTACAGAAACTTGCGTTGCGTTCGCGAATACCGGTAAATACCTCGTTTGCATTCCGCTACAGCTGTTACGCGAAATTTTGAATAGATGAATAGAAAGGATCGGAATTCACCGCAAATCGTGGCTCAACTCGAAATTGCAACTAATCACCTGCGTCCCGGGGAACGCTCAGGCCCCGAAGGCAAAGCAATCCACAATCGAATCCTCCTGTCGTTTAGCGATCGGGAATTCCGCGCGATACGTCACCGCCTGGAATTTACCGGTCTGGCGCACCACAGCATTCTTCATGAAAGTCATCGTCAGGCACGCAACGTCTACTTCCTGAACGAAGGCCTAGTCTCGATGGTGGTGGTTATGTCCAACGGGAAGACGGCCGAAGCCGGTGTGGTGGGCAATGAAGGCGTCGTCGGCATGGAGGCGCTTTTCGGCATGCGCAGGAGTCCGCTGCGTGAGATCGTTCAGATCGCGGGCACCGCGCACCGCATCTCAGGGGGCAATCTGCAAGGCCTGCTTCGTGCCTTTCCCAACCTGCTGATGCGCTTCAGCCGGTTCGCCATCGTCAATCGGATGCAGATTTCGCAAACGGCTGCCTGCAACCGCCTGCACGCCGTCGAAGAGCGCCTTGCTCGTTGGCTGCTGCTCACGCAGGACCGCGTACAGTCTGGCTTCATTCCCATGACGCACGATTTTCTAGCCACGATGCTGGGCACGGACCGAGGAAGCGTTACGCAAGCGGCCGGATCCCTTCAAAAAGCCCGTATCATCGAATATTCGCGCGGCTCGGTACGCGTGTTGAACCGCCGCGCCCTGGAAGCCGCTTCGTGCGAATGCTACGAACTGATCCGGGAATATAACAGCGAGCTTTTCCGCTAGTTTGCCGAGTTTCTGCAGTCTAAATCGCTTTGTTCTTGCACCGGCCTAGGTGAACGCAGACCCGAAGAGAGGCCAGTGCCGCTCTGCCCGTTTTTTCCCTGAAAAGTGTCCGGTAAGTTATCTGCCTTAAACGAGATACAGACTTTACTGTAGAGCACTTTCGAGGCTACTCATGGTAATTCGGTATAGATTCTCCAATCCGATATCAGGCGTAAGGATCCGGTAAGCTGCGCAAACTGTTCAGTCTGATTGTTTGTCGACAAGAGTCGTAGGAGTTGTGCCCACAAATGAAAACACAAGAGAAGAGTGGCGGAGAGCGTCGCCCTGCCAATAACGGAAACCGCCGCGCCGTGACGACTGAAAACGCCGCCGCGAACGCATCCAACTTTGATTTGATCCTCACCTGCTTGCGAGCCATGCGCGACGGCGACTTCTCCGTTCGCCTGCCAAGCTCGTGGACGCTCGTCGAAGGCAAGCTCGCGGATACGTTCAACGAGATCGTCTCTGCGAACGAGCAAATGGCTCGCGAGCTGCAGCGCGTATGCCAGATGGTGGGCAAGGACGGCAGAACGCGCGAGCGCGCTAAATTCCACGAAACGCGCGGCGACTGGGGCCAAATCGAAGTCTACGTGAACGAACTCGTGGACGATCTTCTCCGCCCCACTACTGAAATGACGCGCGCAATCGCCGCTGTCGCCCAAGGAAACCTCGCTCAGACGGTTCGGTTGGACGTCGATGGACGTCCGCTGCAGGGCGAATTCCTTCGTTCGGCAAGCATCGTCAACACGATGATTCAGCAGCTCGGCGTCTTCACCTCGGAAGTGACGCGCGTGGCTCGCGAAGTCGGCAGCGAAGGCCGCCTCGGCGGTCAAGCCAACGTGCCTGGCGTCGCCGGCACATGGAAAGACCTCACGGATTCTGTGAACGCGATGGCCGGTAACCTCACGGCTCAGGTAAGAAACATCGCCGAAGTGACGACCGCCGTCGCCAGCGGCGACCTCTCGCGCAAGATTACCGTCGATGTCCGCGGCGAAATCCTTCAACTCAAAGAAGCCATCAACACGATGGTGGACCAACTGCGGTCCTTCGCATCCGAAGTGACGCGCGTCGCCCGCGAAGTCGGCACCGACGGCAAACTCGGCGGACAGGCGCAAGTGCCCGGCGTGGCCGGCACGTGGAAAGACTTGACGGACTCGGTGAACGCAATGGCCAGCAACCTCACCGGTCAGGTCCGCAACATCGCCGAAGTAACGACCGCCGTCGCGCGCGGCGACCTCTCGCGCAAGATCACCGTCGACGTGAAGGGCGAAATTCTCGAATTGAAGGACACTATCAACACGATGGTGGACCAGCTCAACGCGTTTGCGGGTGAAGTGACGCGCGTGGCTCGCGAAGTCGGCACCGAAGGAAAGCTCGGCGGACAGGCGCAAGTGCCCGGCGTTGGCGGCACGTGGAAAGACCTCACGGACAACGTCAACTTCATGGCCAGCAACCTCACGGGCCAGGTCCGTAACATTGCGGAAGTCGCCACCGCTATCGCGAACGGCGACCTCTCGCGCAAAATCACCGTCGATGTTCGCGGCGAAATCCTCCAGCTGAAGGAAACGCTTAACACGATGGTGGACCAGCTCAACCGGTTCGCCGGCGAAGTGACGCGCGTGGCTCGCGAAGTCGGCACCGAAGGAAAGCTGGGTGGGCAGGCGCAGGTGCCGGGCGTCGGCGGCACGTGGAAGGATCTCACCGACAACGTGAATTTCATGGCGTCGAATCTGACGGGTCAGGTCAGAA
>DATEME010000619.1:0-1582 GCA_035275865.1 Candidatus Acidiferrales bacterium
TTCGCCGGCCTTTTTGCGAACCTCGTCTTGCCGCTCCGCCCCGGCGAGTTCCTTCGCGGATACCTGCTCTCGGGTTCGGAAGACATTAAGCTTGGACGCACGCTGGGTTCGATCGGCGTTGAGCGGTTGGTGGATCTGGTAGTTGCGACTGCGTCGCTTGGCTTGGTGTCGTTGCTTGTCGATTTGCCCCCGCAATTCCGGCGCGCAGCGGACATCTTAGGGATAGCCACTCTGGCGCTGGTGAGCATCATTGTCGGACTGATCTTGTATCTGGAGTTCAAGATCGGCACGGACGAAATACCTGCAGAATCAGAGCGGCAAGGGCTCAAAGGGAAGGCGCTGGCGGCATTATCCGCGCTGCATGCAATGGGGACCGCACCAAGTTTCTATCCGGCGGTATTGATCTCATTTCTTGTGCCGGGTTTCCAGATACTAGCCATGTGGGCCATCATGAAGTCCTATAGCCTGCAGCTTTCGTTTCTTGTCGCCGTGGTCGTCGTCGTGGTGATCAACCTCGGCATTTCGCTGCCGAATGCGCCCGCAAACGTGGGATCGTACCAATTCTTTTGTGTGCTTGGACTTAGCGTGTTTCAGGTGGACAAAACGACGGCCACGGGATTTTCGATTTTTGTGTTTATCGCGCTCATGCTGCCGCTTCTGCTTCTGGGAATGGCGGCGCTCGTGCGCAGCGGCCTTTCCTTGCGGACGATGCGGGAGCGCGTTCAGCACCCTTCCGAGACAATTCAGAGCGTGCGCTAATCGCAGCAAATACGACAGGGAGACTGTCGGCAAATGCCGTTTTTGGCGCCTTAAAAGCGACAATTGGGGCCGATTTTGGCGCACTAGCCAGCCATGATGGCCTGCTTCTGCGCCCCGGTATGTTTCGGGGATGCGCTATAATGGCTGTTTCCGCTTCACGCAGAATCCGTGCCTGCATTTAAGAGTCTTCGAAATGCCCAATTTCAAGCTAGCTAGCGACTACGAGCCCCGCGGCGATCAGCCCGAAGCGATCGCGCAACTCAGCCGTGGTGTCCAAGACGGCGAAAAGCACCAGACGCTCCTCGGCGTCACCGGTTCGGGCAAAACGTTTACGATGGCAAAAGTGATCGAGGCCGCAAATCGCCCGGCCATCGTCCTAGCACACAACAAAACGCTCGCCGCGCAACTTTTCCATGAATTTAAATCGTTCTTCCCGAACAACGCTGTCGAGTATTTCGTCAGCTACTACGATTATTACCAGCCAGAAGCGTATGTTCCCGCGAGCGACACGTACATCGAAAAAGAATCGACGATCAACGACGAACTCGACAAGCTCCGCATGAGCGCGACGCGTTCGCTTTTCGAGCGCCGCGACGTCGTTATCGTCGCCTCGGTCTCCTGCATTTACGGCATCGGTTCGCCGGAAGCGTACTACGGCATGGTGATAAGCCTCGATAAGAGGCAATCGATCCCGCGCGAGGCCATGCTGCGCAAGCTCGTGGAAATCCAGTATGACCGTGCGGAAGACTTGCGCCGGGGCACGTTCCGTGTACGCGGCGACACCGTCGAAATTTATCCGCCCTATGACGATTTTGCCGTGCGC
>DATEME010000620.1:0-2973 GCA_035275865.1 Candidatus Acidiferrales bacterium
CCACGTTTCCGGAAAATCCGGTCGCCACGAGCGGCGTCCCCAATAATACCCGCGGAAAGGGTCACGGGACGTATTCATCCAATCGAGCAGTTTGTCATGCAGGCGGTTACGAATCTCTGCATGCGCGGATGAATCGATCAGATTGCTCATTTCGTCCGGATCGGACTGCAAGTCGTAAAGCGCGTCGCTCGTCATGAGGTGGATTGAAAGCTTATACCGGCCATCGCAGACACAGCGTATCGGCTGAAACGCGCCGAAGCCGTCGTGATCGATTTCGTAGCGTCCCCACTCCAAAAAAACAGCATCTCGAGTCGGAGCTTGAGTGTCCTTGAACGCGTTTAGCACGCTCACCCCCTCGAGCGTCGCCGGCACATCGAATCCCCAGAAATCCATCAGAGTTGCCGCGAGATCAATGTGTGAAACCAGGTTTCTGTTCACGGAGCCTGCGGGCGTGTGCCCCGGCCAGCGCACGATAAACGGAATGCGCGCAATTTCCTCGTACATCGCCGGCCCCTTGTCCAGCAGCCGGTGTGACTGCAAAAAGACGCCATGATCCGACGTGAAAATAACGAGCGCGTCAGGCGCGCTTTGGTCGATTTGATCGAGCAAACGGCCGATCTCCACATCGACAAATGTGTGCGAGCCGAAAAACTGCTTCGCCCTGATTGGAGGCGGCTCTTCATTGATGCGCGGTCCCGCCCATATGCGTTGCTCGGCGGGTTTGGTCGTAAGCGGATCCTTCACGTTGGCACTTGAAGGGAACACGAAGTTCTCATAAGCATCCGAATACTCTTTGGGGCACAAGCTCGGCCCGTGAGGCTCGTCGTAACAGACACAAAGCATGAATTCCTTGTCTTTGTTATCCACGAGAAATTGCAGCGCCCGATTCGTTACGCGATGAGCGAAACACATATCCGCCGTCCACGTGGGGTCCGAGCCGGTTTTGGGTTCGCGCGAACGGACGCGATCCGCAGGAGAAAGTTCAGCGAGGTAATCGCGCATGTCGTACCAATACTCGGGATCCCATCCATCCGGTGCGCGGCCGGTGCCGAAGTAATCCACTCCGTCCAGATGCCATTTACCGATGAACGCGGTGTGGATGAACCGGTCGTGCAGACGCTGTCCGATCGAATGGACCGTGTCGCCGAGAGGCATACTGTTGCCCCAGACTCCGTTGGTATGGGGGAAAAGACCGGTCCAGATTGCCGATCGCGCCGGGGCGCAGACGGGCTGGCAATTGTATGCGCGGTCGAAGCGCATTCCGGCAGCAGCTAGCCGGTCGAGATTGGGCGTCTTGAGGCCGGTCCGCCGGTAACAATTGAGCATGTCCCAGCGGACAGATTCGCCAAGGATGAACACCACTTGACGCGGAGAGCCGGACTGCGCCGCTGCCGCTTTCGGCAGGAACGCAAGAGTATTCGCTGCCGCTGCGGATTTCAGAAAATCTCTTCGCTTCATTCGTTCCCCCCAAGCAGCAGACGATTATCGTTGGGGCAACTATATTGCGCACCGGGCGATTGTCAACTCGAATCGAGTATTTCGCTGGCAGTCGGATGCTTTGAGACGGTTCCACGAAGTTCTATTCAGAAACGGACGAGGGGTGTGCCAGCGGGACGGTCAAGTCTTCGGCGGCATTGCGTTTGGTGTAAAAGGGGCCGCGCACAGGAGGAGGAAAAAGCGTTGTAAATGGTGGGCGGTTAGTGATTTGAACACTAGACCTTCCGGGTGTAAACCGGATGCTCTAACCGCTGAGCTAACCGCCCTCATGCAATAACTTAGCACAAACGTCGCGCGATTTTTCCGGTCGCGTGCGTGTTCGGTCTTGATGCCAATTCGCCTGCTCTATAGAATATTCCGTTCACGGCAAGCATCACGTGCGTAGTTGAGTTTAGTCAGGGGAGACAATGAAGAAAGCGTTCAAGATTCTTAACGAAGATCTGCCATCCATGGCAATCGCGCTGCAAGCCCTGATCGGTACTATCGCTATCGTCGGTGCAGCAGCGCTCCTTCTTCGCCTTGCGACCGGTAATTGGTAATCCGCCGATTGCGGTGGCGCGCGCATGGCCAAGCCTGTCCACTTTAGCCGCGCGCGGCGATCACAATCTTCGCCGTGGTGATGGCTTGGCCCACGTGCCGCTGCGTGTGATCGGCCACGTGAACAAGTAGCCCGCCGACGGTCGTCGGCAATTCCTTCCGCCCGACCTTTCGAGATTCTTCCAGATGACCTGCGCCAATGGAGCGGATTCTTGCGCTCGCTCGGTCGATTGCCTCGTTAAATTCAGAAAATAAGGCACCGCTCGTTGCGCCGGGCTCGAGTTCCGATTTCATCGCATCGAGCTGAGCAGGCGTGAGCTGGCTGCCTTCGGCATATGTTAGCAGACGGTCTGCGCTACGTCCGATGTGCCGAATGTGAAACGCGATGGGCGCAATTCCCGCAGGCCGCACGTTCAACTCATCGTCGGTGAGACGGCCGCACCAGCGCAAAATGTCTTCGCGCGCGAGTTCCAGCGCGTGCAAAACGGCACGCGGCACCGCCGCGACGTCGGCCAGAGTGCCGCGAAGCCAAGGTTCGGGCTGTTGCTGTGCGCTCATTTTGCCATTTTGCGCCACGATTTGGCGCCATATCACGCCTTATTCGGCTTAAAAAGTCAGAATTGCGACGTTTTGGCACCGCTCGAATTGAAGCGATGCAGCGAGATCGATACTACAAGCCTCGCAAGACATGTTTTGCTGCCGCGCCGTCTCGACTTTCGGAATCGCTGTGGCACTCCGGCGAGCCTTTTTGTGTAGATTTCGGTTAAGAAATTGCCACTTTTTTCTCGATTAGAGTCTCAATTTGTATTGAGAGGTAAGGACTTAGCCGCGATTCTAATCGGGGGCTCTCGATTAGACTTTTCCTCCTGTCTCCTCGGCGTTTGCCTCCTTTCAATTAAAAACACGAGAGCATAGCACGCGCGGAAGGTGATTTCTATT
>DATEME010000621.1:0-8103 GCA_035275865.1 Candidatus Acidiferrales bacterium
GGGAAACGTCCGCTCGGCGAATTGATCCGGCAACTGAGCGCAAATGCGGACGCGCCACCGGAGAAGGTCGAGAGTCAGTGTATCGATCTTGTGCGTAAACTAACGGCACACGGGTTTATCCAGTGGGACTAAAGATTTAAGCCGACGAATGCCGACGTTAAGAAAATGACAATCGCTTTAAAGAATCTTCTTAAATCCTTGTGAATACGTACAAAATATAGTAACTAAGAGTTTTAACCGGCTTCGACGGAGCGGGAAAATGGCGCAAAAACTGAACGGCACAATCCGGATCACGCCGAAAGCTGGCGATGCCAATACGAAGCCTCACTTCGAGGTTATGTTCGTGCCGTATGCGGGCCGGCTTAATACGAAAAGCGTTTGCGTCAATACTCACGAGGAATTGGTCGCTTTCCTCATGGAAATTCGGTTGCCGGAAGATGAAGCCAGCCGCTGGGCTGGACGCGCACGAGGCGAAGGCGTGGTGATCATCTCCGGGATCGAACGCACCGAAGCGCAATTAAAAGAGAGCGGCCTTCTCGCCTGATTTTCCAGCCTTTTTTCTCTGCTCGTTGTGGCGTCACCCTGGCTACTTTCTCTTTGACACGTTGCCAATTAGTCCTGTAGGTTGAAGCGCTATGCGCAATATGCGGCCGGTCATCTGGGCCAAGGGAACTTTCCTCACGCCTCAGCATTTGCAGGCGCAGGACCGCTTCATTGAAAACACGCTGCAATTTGGCCTGGAAGCGCTGAATTTCCGCCCGTGGGGCTTCCGCGAATTGCGATTTAACGAAGAGGCGCTTGCGGAAGGGAACCTCGTGATTGCGCGAGCGAGCGGTATTTTTCCCGACGGGCTCCTTTTTGAAATCCCAGACTCCGACCCTGCGCCGCCGCCGAAGCCATTTGCTTCATTTTTTGAGCCCGATCAGCAAACGCTCGACGTATATCTCACGATTCCGCGTATGCGCGAGCGCGGATTGAATGTCGCTGTATCGCATCGCAGCGCCGACACACGCTATCTCGCAGAAGTAATGTCGATGCGCGACGAAAATACCGGCACGACCGAAAAGCCGATCCAGATTGCGCGCAAGAATTTCCGGATTTTGACGGAGGCGGAATCTCGCGAAGGCTCGACGGCGTTGCGCGTGGCGCGTATCAAAAAATCTCCAGCGGGCATGCCACAGATCGATTCGAGTTTTGTACCGCCGCTGATCGATATAGCGGCAAGCGATCATTTAATGTCGATCATTCGGCGGCTTGCCGAAATTCTGGCGGCGAAGAGCAGCATCCTGGCGGGCGGCCGGCGGCAGAAGAGCCAGAGCCTCGCGGATTTCACGGCGGCTGATATAGCGAATTTCTGGCTGCTCTACACCGTGAACAATCATTTTCCGCTGCTTCGCCATATCTATGAGACGAAGAAGGGCCATCCGGAAAGCGTCTTTTGCATATTGAATTCGCTGGCAGGCGCGCTGACGACGTTTTCGATGAAGATTCAGCCGCGCGACCTGCCTCTTTACGACCATGAGGACCTCGGCACGTGTTTCAACGATCTCGACGAGAAGTTGCGCACGCTCCTGGAAACCGTTGTGCCAAGCAATTTCGTTTCGCTGCCGCTGAAGCTGGTCCAACCCTCAATTTATGCGACGACCGTGGACGACGACAAATATCTCGTCGGCACGCGAATGTATTTAGCCGTAAGTGCCGAAATTGGCGAGGCCGAGCTGGTAAAGAAGGTGCCGAACCTTATGAAAGTCGGCTCGGCGACCCAAGTCGAGCAGCTCGTGAGACAGGCGCTGCCCGGCATCACATTGATGCATATGCCGAAGCCTCCCGGGGCAATTCCTATCAAGCTGAATTATCAATATTTCAGCCTAAATCAGTCAGGCGCGGCTTGGGACGGAGTGGGGAAAGGGCGCAGCTTGGCCGCTTATGTGCCGGGCGACATCAAAAATCCCCAATTGGAACTGGTGATTCTACTGCCACAGGCCATGTAAGAGCGCGCGTTTTAGGTGCGAAAAGATCGCGTATCTCACGAACATTGCGTGAGTTGAGCTACTTGACTTCCTTTCATTGAAACGCCATAGTATGGCCCGTCGCGCCGTATTTTCCTGGCGTTGAAGCACGCCTACTGACCGAATGAAACTTCTCTCCAAAGTGGTGTGGTTTGAAGGCATGTACCTTGGCCCGCACCATTTCCAGGCACAAAGCCGGGCTTTCGAGGACATGGTGCATTTTTCAGCCTCGAATCTCTGGTTCGAGCCGTTTGGAATCATCGGACAATCGCTCGATGCGGAAGCCTTGCGCAACGGCACCGTCGCACTGATCCATTCGCGCGGTATTTTCCCGGACGGGCTCGCGTTTCATATGCCCGAAAGCGATCCGCTGCCGGAGCCGCGCGAGATCGGCGATTTTTTCCCGCCGACTCGCGAATCGCTCGTCGTGATGCTAGCGGTGCCTGAGAGGCGGGAAAACGGGCCGAACTGCGCTCTCACGCCGGGGGACGATCGCGATCACCTGCGCTACGTCGCCGAAGAGCGCACGATGCACGACGAAAATACGGGCGTTGACGAGAAGCCGGTGCAGGTGGGCCGCAAGCGCATTCGGTTTCTTTTCGAATCCGAGAATGCAACCGGCTATGTCACTTTGCCGATTGCCCGCATGACGCGCGATGGTGCAGGCCATTTCGTTTTCGATCCGAGCTTCATTCCGCCGTGCCTTTCAATCAGCGCCAGCGAACGCTTGATGATTATCGCGCGCAGGTTGGTGGAAATTCTCGACGAAAAAAGCGCGACGCTTTCTCGCGCGCGCCGAGCGCCCTCGAAATTCCAGGCAGGATTCTCGTCTGACGACATTGCGTCATTTTGGTTCGTGCACACGGTAAACGCTGCGCTGGGCGTGCTGCGGCACACGTGCCTCGCCGAACGGAAGCATCCCGAGCAGCTTTTCACGGAAATGTCGCGGCTGGCGGGCGCGCTGTGCACGTTTGGCCTTGATTCGCATCCGCGGACGCTGCCGCTTTACGATCACATGCGGCTGGGAGAGTGTTTTCAGGGGCTGGACGAGCACATCCGCGCGCATCTTGAGCTTGTGGTACCGACGAGCTATGTGCTGATCCCGTTGAAACCGGTGGGCCGCTACTTCTACGAGGGAGAAATCACAGATCAGCGGTGCGTCGGCAAGGCGCGCTGGATTTTTGCGATTCATTCGGCGATCGGCGAAGCAGATATGATCACGCGCACGCCGCGACTGGTGAAGATTTGTTCGGCGGAACTGTTGCCGGAATTGGTGAAAACGGCGCTGCCCGGGTTGGCGCTGACCCATCTGCCCGTGCCGCCGTCTGCGATCGCGCCGCGCGTGGAGCACCAGTACTTTGGCATTAGTAAGGCTGGGCCGTGCTGGGACCACATTGTGCAGACGCGGCGCGTCGGCGTTTACGTGCCGGGCGATCTGCCGCAGCCAGAATTGGAACTCGTCGTGCTGCCGGAATAAGCCACGTCTGTGTGCACGTGTGCCCTGAGGCGTGGATTGTCAGGAAGGACGGAAAAGGAACATGGGAGCGACACTTTTTGGCGCCACGACAATTCGGCAGGGTGGCCCGTCGGCGAAACGCCGCACCGATAATCTCGCATTGATTTTTCAGGAGATTCTGACGGTGATCGTGCGCGTCCGTTCGAATCGGCAGCCGGTGACGGACGGCAATAAATTTCGCAACGACATGCGAAACGCGCTGCGGAGCGCGGAAAAAGAGGCGATCACGCGCGCTTACATGCCTGAGGATGCGCGGTTTGCCACCTTTGCCGTTGTTGCCTTTCTCGATGAATCGATCCTGAATTCAGCGAATCCCGCGTTTGCCGATTGGGCGCGAATGCCTCTGCAAGAAGAGCTCTATGGGCATCAGCTGGCCGGCGAACAGTTTTTTCAAAATGTGGAACGTTTGCTCGCACGCAACGATTCGCACGACCTTGCCGACGTGCTCGAAATTCATCTGCTATGCATGCTGCTCGGTTATCGCGGGCGTTATGAGTTGTCCGGGCCGGAGGCACTACGCCCGTTGATGGATTCCGTGGCGGAAAAAATCACGCGCATTCGCGGGCCATTGCCAGGATTTTCGCCAGCCTGGGCCGTACCCGAAGGCGTTGTGGTGACGGGCGGGCCGGATCCGTGGATCCGGCGGCTGATGATGACGGCGGTGATCGCGATTGGGGTGACGATCGTCTGCTTCGTGCTGTTCAAAATTATTCTCGCTGTTGGCGCGTCCGGCTTGCACACGCTGGCTACGTAGCGCGCGGAGAATAGAGAGAGCTCATGAAACTTACGTGGGAATATCTGGCGGCAGCGGCGGCCCTCGTGGTGACGTTGCTTTTGGCCTGGTTCATCGGAGTCTGGGTGCACCTGCAGGGCGCGAACCTCGTCATTCTCCGGCTGGGAATTATCGTTCTCGGTGCGCTGTGCATCGTGGGTTTCCTGATGTGGGCGCGCGGTCAGAAAATGCCGGCAGCTACTGCGGTTCCGGGAATGCCTGCTGTTCCTACCGCGCCGAGCGCATCGGCTGTGGTCGCGACGATCGCGTCGGATGTTTCGCCGGATGACATCGATCGGATCGTTCACGAAGCGGAGAAGAAAGTGGCAGGCTCGCGGCTCGGCAAGGGCGCAAAGCTGAGCGGGCTCCCTGCAATTTTTGTTTTGGGCGAAACCGGGTCCGGCAAAACGAGCGCCGTGCTGAACTCAGGGCTCGATCCTGAGTTGCTCGCCGGACATATCTATCAGGAAGGGAGTGTCGTTCCCACCAGCGCGGCGAATCTTTGGTTTGCGCGCAAATCCGTCTTCGTTGAAGCGGCCGGGAAAATCGCTGGCGATCCCAAGCCGTGGACGCGGCTGCTACACCGATTGTCTCCGAGCCGGTTTCAGTCGATTTTTGCCAAGAACAACCAAGCGCCGCGCGCCGCGATCGTTTGCCTGGATTGTGAAAAGCTGGTGAAGCCGGGGAGTCCTGACGCGCTCGCAGGCGCGGCACGAATGTTGCGTGCGAGGCTCGAGGAAATGGCGCATCAGCTTGGCGCCAGTTTCCCGGTGTACGTGATTTTCTCGAAGCTCGATCAGGTCGCGTATGCCGCTGAATTCATGGGCAGCCTGCGCGATGAAGAGACTACCCACGTTCTTGGCATCACTTTGCCGGTCTCGGCGACGTCAGGCGTTTACGCCGAGCAAGAGACGAAACGGCTTTCCGGCGCCTTCAATTCGCTCTTCTCATCACTGGCCGATTGCCGGCCTGGGCTTCTCTCGCGCGAGCGCGACAAGACGAAACAGCCCGGCATTTACGAGTTTCCGCGCCAGTTCCGGCGCCTCGGCAAACCCGCTGTCGAGTTCCTCGTAGAGCTGTGCCGGCCCAGCCATTTGCGTTCGGGTCCATTCCTTCGCGGATTTTATTTTGCCGGACGCAGGATGGTCGCTTCGACCGCGCCTTCGCCTGCAGCGCTCGCGGCGCAGACGATGGTTCGCCCCGCGCAGGATTTTTCAGCGAACGCCACCACGATCATGCGCGCCGAAGATATGCCAACCATGGCGCAAATGGCACAGGCCGCCGCGGGAACCGGCACACAATTTGGCACAGGCACAATGATCCAGGGCCCCGGCGAAACGCGCATGGTGCCGCAATGGGTTTTCCTGAGCCACGTCTTTAGCCATGTGGTTTTGCAGGACCGCGCCGCACTGGGCGCGAGCGGGGCGAGCACCAAGGTCAATTTCTGGCGCCGGATGGTGTTTGCCGGTGCGAGCGCTGCTTGCGCAATTCTCTTTATCGCGTTTCTGATTTCATTCTTCTCCAATCATTCCCTCGAATCGGACGTAGCGAGCGCCGCGCAAGCGGTTCATGCTGGGGCTGCGCCCAATGGCGACGTTGGCTCCTTGCAGGATTGGCAAGCGCTCGACGCATTGCGGCAGCCTCTGCAGCAATTGAGCAATTACCAACAGAACGGCGCACCGCTGCATCTGCGCTGGGCCCTTTATTCCGGAGCCGACGTCTACGCGCAGGGCCGCGCCATTTATTTCGCGCGTTTTCGGCGGCTACTTTTCGATCAGGCGTACAATACGCTGCATTCCACGTTAACGGCACTGCCCGTTTCGCCCGGGCCAAACGACGACTATTCGGCCGCTTATAATCCCTTAAAGGCGTATCTGATCGTCAGTTCACATCCGGAAAAGTCGACGCGCGAGTTCGTCACGCCCACGCTACTGAAATATTGGCTTGCCGGCCGCGATCTGGACGATCAACGCAAGCAATTGGTGGAACAGCAGCTCGATTTTTATGCAGATGAGCTGAAGGTTTCGAATCCTTACACGCTCGACGCGGATTTTGCGGCAATCGGCAAAACGCACAATTATCTGGCGCAATTTGCCGCTACGCAGCGTATCTATCGCTCGATGCTAGCCGCAGCGGCGAAGGCGAATCCCAGCCTGAATTTCAACCGCAAATATCCGGACGCGACCCCCGTAGTTCGGGATCCGTACGAGGTTTCGGGCGCGTTCACGAAGGCGGGTTGGAATTTCATGAAGGGCGCCGTACAGCATGCCGATCAGTATACGTCCGGCGAAGAGTGGGTGCTCGGCGATCAGGCGCAAGGTCAGCGCAATGCGGCAAATTCGCCCGCGGACCTCGCCGCAATGTACGCGAAAGATTACATTCAGGCCTGGCGCGATTTTCTCAATCAGGCGACCGTTTATCGCGGCGGCAGTTATCAGGATCAAGCGCAGAAGCTCGCGAGCCTTTCGGGAAACCGTTCACCGCTGCTGATGCTCTTGTGTGAGGCCTCCCAGAACACGGCGGTCGACTCGCCGGATGTGATGAAGGCGTTCGCGCCCGCACAGCAGGTGGTTCCCTCGCCGTGCCAGGATCAGGTGATTCAACCGCCTAGCCAAAACTATGTGAAGGCGTTGAACGCGGTGCAGACGTGCCTCGACGCGATTCCACCCGGCTTGACTGGAGACACTCTCACGACGGCTCTGACGCCGTGCAACGCTCTCTCGGGACAAGCTCGTGCCGCAGCGGATCAGATCGCGCAGGGCTTTGCCATTGATCGCGACGGAAAAATGGACGTTCGCGTGAAAACGCTATTGGAGGCGCCCACCGGTGCCGCTGCCGCGCCGCCACCTCCAGGGCCTGGAGGCGTGGAAGCAATGTGTACTTCGCTGAAAGGAATGGGTGCGAAGTATCCATTTAATCCTGCTGCGTCGCAGGAAGTAGCACTTGGCGATTTTTCCGCTTTCTTCCAACCCGGCACCGGCGCATTTTCCAAATTCCTCGACCAGAACAAGGCTGTTTACGAATTGCAGAACGGGCAATACGTGCAGAAGAGCGGGAAGCCACAGCCCGCTATGACCGCACTGGTGAATCGCGCGGCAGGCATCCAGCGCGCTCTCTTTCCCGCCGGTGCTACGGCGCCGCAATTCAAATTCACCGTGAAGGCGCATCCGCAGCCGGAAATCAGCAGCGAAACGCTGACCATTGAGGGCCAGCCGCTCAAAGTCGCCGGCAATCACGATGGCGACAAGGCATTTGTGTGGTCGGGATCGGGTGGCGAGGCCAGCCTCAGCATCAACGGAACAAGCTTTGGCGAATTTCAGGGACCATGGGCTGCGTTCCGCCTCTTCGATTATTACAACTGGACTGCCGGGCCTTCTGGATATCATCTCTCTTGGCCCGTTCGCGGGTTTGGCGGCCAGCAGGCGAAGATCAACGGGAAGCCGCTCGTCGCCGAGTTCGATCTCGATGCGGGTAACGTGCCGCTATTCCAGCGCGGCTATCTCGCTGGACTAAAGTGCCCCGCGCATTAACCTACACCATTCGGTTATCTTGCAGGTGGGTAGCTGTTCGTTGAGCCGTCCTTCTTCGGCCGTGTGGCTTGGGCCATCGTTAAGCCCGTATCGTAGTCAAGTTCGCGTGGAAGATAGCCATCGCTTTCGCGCTGCCTGGTGAATCCCGCGTTGCCCCACGTTTCCGGAAAATCCGGTCGCCACGAGCGGCGTCCCCAATAATACCCGCGGAAAGGGTCACGGGACGTATTCATCCAATCGAGCAGTTTGTCATGCAGGCGGTTACGAATCTCTGCA
>DATEME010000622.1:0-1242 GCA_035275865.1 Candidatus Acidiferrales bacterium
GGTCTACTCCTCAATTCGGGGCGCGCTGCTGAAAACAAGTCGCGCGTCACACTGCAAGAATCAAGACCCCGGCGATTGCTAGTGTCCCGATTCCGAAGTTCGCATCATTGTGCCGCAGCCTCGTTTGCGAGCTTCGGAATCGAAGGACACTAGAACCTATCTCAAAATTGCTAGGCGGAGTCGATCGGTTATAAATGTCGGATGATTCGGCTGACAAATGAGCAGTGGGAGCGCATCCGGAATCATTTTCCGGAAGAGAACATCCCCGATGGACGTCCTGGACGCAAGCCGATCCCGACCCGACGTGTTTTCGAAGCTGTATTGTGGATACTCAACACCGGCGCGCAGTGGCACATGCTGCCGCAAAGCTATCCGAACTACAAATCCGTTCATCGCCGCTTTCAAACCTGGTGCCGCGATGAAGTTTTGCGGCGAGTGTTGATGGATGTAGCCAACGAGCTTCGCGACCAAGGCGCCCTGGATGAAGCGGAATGCTTCATCGATGCGACGTTCGTGATGGCAAAGGGTGGCGGGGCGGGGATCGGACCGACGAAGCGCGGAAAAGGCATGAAAATCATGGCAATCGTGGATCGTCATGGATTGCCGCTCTCGGTCAGCACGCATGCCGCCAATCACCACGAAGTTCGGCTGGTACAGCTATGCTTCGACTTCTACATGATCGAGGCCAAGCCGGAGAATTTGATCGGCGATCGCGCCTACGACAGCGATCCACTCGATGAGGAGTTGCGCAAGGACGGCATCGAGATGATCGCGCCGCATCGCAGCAACAGAAGCAAGCCGCCCACGCAAGATCGGCGACGGCTGAGCCGCTATATGCGACGCTGGCTCGTGGAGCGCTTCTTTGTTTGGATTCAATGGCAGCGCCGCATCCTCGTCCGTTGGGAATACTACGCCCAGAACTTCCTCGGCTTCGTGCAGCTCGCTTGCCTCGTTGTCCTCTTCAGGCGATTTTGAGATAGGTTCTAGTATTAGCGACACGTCGATGCCGAGGACTTTGTGCTATCTGCAAGTCGATAAGTGGTCAGCTACCCAGTTTATCAGCGAGGTCAGGAAGGCTCTGGGCTACCACATCAACCGACTCTTTTGGAACGGACTGAGCGGTGCCAGGCCCAAATTCATCCGGTCTCGCGATGCTCGCGATGCGCAGGCCAACCGCCTTTGCTCCAGCAATATCACTGGCATGCGCTGCCGCAGAAACCATCATACACTCCACAGGCGGAA
>DATEME010000623.1:0-5089 GCA_035275865.1 Candidatus Acidiferrales bacterium
GGCCGCGCTGGGTGGCTGCAACGAGCGCTCCCCCACCCCGGTCAGCCATGCGAAGTTCGTGCGCACCGAGATCGTGCGGCCGCAGGATAGACAAATTTCAGTAACGTTGACCGGCGAGGTCCAAGCCCGTTATCGCGCCGACCTGTCGTTCCGGGTAAGCGGGCGCGTGATCGAGCGGTTTGTCGACGTTGGTTCCCACGTTGATCCCGGTCAAGTCTTGGCTCGGATCGACCCGGCCGAACAGCAGGCCGATGTTGACGCTGCTACAGCCGCGGTGATTGCGGCGGAGTCCCAATTGCGCGTGGCAAACGCGACTTTCGCGCGGCAGAAGACTCTAATCGCGGAGGGCTTCACCACCCGAGTGGCGTTCGATCAGGCGCAGGAAGGGTTGCGCAACGCAGAAGGTTCCCTTGAAGCGGCGAAGGCGCAGCTGGGTAGGGCGAAAGATGCGCTTGGCGAGACCGAGCTGCGCGCCCGCGCCGCGGGTGTCATTACCGCGCGAAGTATCGAAGTCGGTCAAGTGGTGGAAGCAGCGCACCGGGTATTCACATTGGCCCAAGACGGCGAGCGGGACGCCGTCTTCGACGTCGATGAATCGATTTTCTTCGGGGACTTCGACAGTGGCCCGGTATCGCTGACGCTTGTCTCGGATCCCAATGTGACAGCGATCGGCAACGTAAGGGAAGTATCGCCGGTACTTGATCCGAAGAGCTCCACGGTTCGCGTGAAGGTGGCGATCCAAAATCCACCGGCTTGGATGACGCTTGGAAGCGCGGTGGCTGGAACAGCCAAACGGAAACCTATCTCACAGATCAGGTTGCCATGGACCGCATTGATGGCAATCGGGTCAAAGCCCGCCGTCTGGATCGTCGACCCCGCGACCAATACGGCGGCGCTGAAGCCGGTCTCAGTCTCCGATTACGAAGCCGGAGGGGTGTGGATCAGCGCAGGCCTCGAACCTGGAGCGCGCGTCGTTGCCGACGGAGGCAAGCTGCTCAGCCCCGGCGAGCGCGTGGCGTACGAGGAGGGCCGATGATGATGAAGGCTTCAATTATGATCGCCTGCTTCTTCGCCGCGCTACTTGCGATCGGATGCAAACAGGAGACAACCGCGCCGGAGCCCGTTCGACCGGTGCTGTCGATTCTCGTTGAACCTACGCGATCGAACGACACTGCAGCCGCGGGCACTGTCGAACCCCGATTCAAATCAGATCTCGGTTTCCGGGTGCTGGGGCGCGTCATCTCGCGTCCCGTAGACGTAGGAGATTTGGTTTATGAAGGGCAGACCGTCGCCGCAATCGATTCCACAGCCCTGGAACTCGGCGTGCGGTCGGCGAGAGCAGAGCTGTTGAAAAGCCAGGCCCGACTTGCGGACGCAAGCGCAGCGGAGGAGCGACAGCGGAAGCTTATTGTGACCGATGCCACGACGAAGCAGAGGCTGGACAGCGCGGAGCATGAGCGGGCTGGAGCCGATGCGGCGGTGGCTAGCGCACAGGCGAACCTCGCGAAGGCGATCGAGCAACTTGGCTATGCGGAGCTGAAGGCCGAGTTTGCCGGTGTCGTCACCGTAGTGGAGGCCGACGTGGGACAGGTGGTCTCACCTGGTCAGAGTGTCGTCACTGTCGCGCGGCCCGATGTCAGAGAGGCCGTCGTCGATATCGGGCCGGATTTCCCGGTCCCATTGCAAATCGGCCTGCCATTTACCGTCAGTTTGCAGCTCCTTCCTACGGTGCATGTAGAAGGGCAAATTCGTGAGATCGCGCCGCAAGCCGATCCCGTGACTCGCACGCACCGCGTCCGTATTGCCCTGAATGATCCGCCTCAAAGCTTCCGGCTGGGAACCACCGTTACTGCGAGGCTCAGCAATGACCAGAGCTCAATTTTGCGGGTGCCCGAGTCCGCCGTCCTTACCAACAATGACCAGAATTTCGTTTGGGTCGTCGATCCGACCGCCCATACGGTTTCTCAGCAGAAGATCGATCTCGCCAGGAACGAAGACGGCATCCGGGTGACCGGCGGTCTCGAGGCTGGAACGCGCATCGTGATTGCAGGGGTCCATAGCCTCAAGCAGGGACAGCAAGTCCGCATCGATCAGGAGGCGGCGCCATGAAGTCGTTCAACCTTTCGGAGTGGGCACTCGGACACCGCTCGCTCGTCTGGTATTTCATGATTGCCTTCGTGGCGGCGGGAATATTCTCCTATCTGCAGCTGGGGCGGCAAGAAGATCCTGATTTCACGATCAAGACCATGGTGATCCAGGCGCAGTGGCCTGGCGCCTCGGCTGAGGAGATTACCCGCGAAGTCACGGATAGAATCGAGAAGAAGCTCGAAGAATTGGAGTCGCTCGATTACACCAAGAGCGTCACTGTTCCGGGGCAGACGACGGTATTCGTATATCTGCGGGACAGCACGAAGGCCAGTGATGTCAAACCGACCTGGGTTCGCGTTCGCAACCTGATTGCAGACATCAAGGGCGACTTCCCGCAGGGCGTAATCGGGCCGGGGTTTAACGATACGTTCGGGGATGTATACGGCAATATTTACGCTTTCACCGGCGACGGCTTGAGCCATCGTCAGCTGCGCGACTACGTCGAAGATATTCGCGAGAAGGTACTGACCGTCCCCAATGCCGGCAAAGTCGACATTCTGGGTGCACAGGACGAAGTGATTTACCTGGAATTTTCGACCCGGAAGATGGCGGCACTTGGTCTCGAACCCCGCTCGATCATGGCTTCTCTGCAGGCGCAAAATGCCGTCACGCCGTCCGGTGTGTTCCAAAAAGGGCCGGAGCGCATCATGGTGCGGGTCAACGGTGCGTTTGCGTCGGAAGCAACCGTGAAGGCGATCAATTTACGGGTCAACGATCGGTTCTTCCCGCTGACCGATGTGGCGACCATCACACGCGGTTACGTCGATCCGCCGAAGACGTTGGTTCGTTTCAACGGTCAACCCGCGATCGCTCTTGCTATCGGCATGAAATCGGGCGCGAATCTTCTGCAATTCGGTGAGGCGCTGAAAGAGGAGATGTCGAAGATCGTCGCCGACCTGCCCATCGGCGTGGGGGTTCATCTGGTAGCCGATCAACCGGTCGTCGTCGAGCACGCGGTCTCAGGGTTCACGGAAGCGCTGTTCGAAGCCGTGGTCATCGTTCTCGCTATCAGCTTCGTCAGTCTTGGACTTCGGGCCGGTCTCGTCGTCTCCATAGCTATACCCCTGGTTCTCGCGATCACTTTTGTCGTGATGGCGTATGCCGGGATCTCGCTGCAGCGTATTTCGCTGGGTGCATTGATCATTGCTCTTGGTCTTCTCGTCGATGATGCAATGATCGCCGTCGAAATGATGGTGGCGCGGCTCGAAGTGGGTGATCCCTTGGAGAAGGCCGCGACCTACGTCTATACGTCTACCGCGTTTCCAATGCTGACGGGCACGCTGGTCACCATTGCCGGGTTCGTTCCGGTCGGCCTGAACAGCAGCAACGCCGGTGAATTCACCTTCACTTTGTTCGTGGTGATTGCCGTCTCGTTGATCGTATCGTGGATCGTCGCGGTGCTGTTCACTCCTCTGCTCGGGGTCACCATCCTTCCGGCGGAGCTGAAGGGCCATCACGAACAAAAAGGACGAGTTGCACGGATGTTCTCTCGTGTGCTCGCCGTCTGCATGCATCATCGCTGGATCACCATTGCGGTGACGGTCGCAGCCTTCCTGCTCGCCGTGTTCGGAATGGGATTCGTGCAGCAGCAGTTCTTCCCGTCATCGGACCGCGGCGAACTGGTCATCGACTTCAACCTCCCTCAGAACGCCTCGATCGCGGATACCGACGCGCAGATCGCGCGGTTCGAGCGAGAACAACTGCAGGGAAACGACGGAGTCGAGCATTGGTCGAGCTACGTCGGCACAGGTGCTCCGCGGTTCATTCTGTCATTCGATTTACAGACAGCCAATGCCTGGTTCGGCCAGATCGTCGTCGTGACGAAGGGTGGCATCGCGGCGCGTGACCGCCTCAAGGCGCAATTCGAAACATATTTGAAAAGGACCTTTCCCGGAACGGACACGTTCGTGAAATTGCTCGAAGTCGGGCCTCCGGTCGGACGTCCCGTGCAGTACCGGGTGAGCGGACCCGACATCGCAAAGGTCAAGGAATTTTCGCAGAGCCTCGCCGGCATCGTCCGAAATAATCCGCACCTGGACAACGTGGTATTCGACTGGATGGAGCCCGCCCGCGTCGTCAAAGTGGAGGTCCTGCAGGACAAGGCGCGCCAGCTCGGGGTGAGTTCGGAGGACATTGCGACTACGCTGAACAGTGTGCTCGACGGCACGTCGATCACACAGGTGCGAGACAGTATCTACTTGGTAAATGTGGTGAGTCGGGCCACTGCGCGAGAGCGCGCATCGATCGATACGGTGCGAGATATGCAATTAATCGGCTTGGGCGGCAGAGCGGTGCCGCTCGGTGCGGTAGCCACCCTCCGCTATGAGATCGAGCAGCCGACCATATGGCGGCGCGCGCGGCTTCCCACGGTGACGCTGAAAGCAAGCACCCTGGATGACGTGCAGCCGAAAACCATCGTGGACCAGCTCGCGCCCCACGTGGCGGAGTTCGCAAAGCGTCTGCCGGCCGGCTATTCGGTGGCGATCGGAGGCGCTGTCGAGGAAAGCACGAAGAGCCAGAACCCGATCATAGCGGTGGTTCCACTGATGCTCTTCATGATGGCGACGATCCTGATGGTTCAGCTGCAAAGCTTCCACAAGTTGTTCCTGGTGTTTGCGGTCGCGCCGCTCGCAGTTATCGGCGTGGTTCTGGCTCTGCTGCCGAGCGGAGCGCCTCTCGGCTTCGTTGCGATCCTGGGTGTGCTGGCACTGATCGGCATCCTGGTCCGGAATTCGGTGATATTGATCGTGCAGATCAAAAAGCTGGAAGAGGCAGGGCGGCCGGCATGGCAAGCGGTCGCCGAGGCAACCGAGCATCGTATGCGGCCCATCATGCTGACCGCAGCTGCCGCGAGTCTGGGGCTTCTTCCGATTGCGCACGAGATTTTCTGGGGGCCGATGGCCTATGCGATGATGGGCGGCATCATCGTCGGTACGGTGCT
>DATEME010000624.1:0-8070 GCA_035275865.1 Candidatus Acidiferrales bacterium
ACGTTAAGCGTGTTGCGCTGATCGTGGTCGAGTGCGCCCCAGTCCGGCGGATCACCGGATGTGATCAATCCGCCCGTGAATTCGCCGGCCGCCTGAGCGATCTGGTTCGAGTAGGCGAGATGCATGCCGGCGCGGTGCCAAATGCTCGGAGAGCGGAGCGTGACTTCCGTTCCGCGAATTCTCGATTCCGCGATTGTCACCGGAATGAAGACGCTGGAATTGCCGATATTATTGTGATCGAGGAAATTCGTGCCGCGCGTTTCGAAATAGTCGGTATCAAGCGACCACCCTCGGAAAGGAATTATTACGCCGAACTGATGCTCTTCGTCGCGCTCACCATGCAGCGGCAGGAAGCATGTCGGGTTTTGGGTGTTGCAGCAGCTTTGAGTTGAAGGATTGCAGCCGGGCTCGATGAATCCAAGCAGCGGGCCCGAGAGCGATACGAGCGGCGGTGGTTGATAGTACTTTCCCCAGAATGCGCGGAACACCCAATTGATAACAGGAATCTTCAGCGTTCCGCCGATTCTCGGGTAGGCGGTGTTTTCGGCGACTCCACCGGAGAAATGAGTCAGGCGCACGCCGCCGATCAAAGTGAGCAACGAATTCACCTTGAAGTCGTCGCTCACGAAGAAGGCTTCCTCCGCGCCGAGAATGGCATCCGTCTCGTGGATCGGCGGATTGCCGCTTCCGTCATTGAAAACAAGCCCGAAATTTTCATTCTGATTTGCGGCGAATGAGTAGACGCCTACTTCCGCGTCATTTCGCGGCAGATGAAAGCCGAGCACGGCCTGTCCGCCGCCGTAATTTGTGGAAAAGACCGCATTCGTCGCGACGGGCGTATCCGTCAGCGGGCTGTGATAGCCGGAGTTGTTGTAGTGATAGAACGGCGAAACGGTCAGAACCGTGTTCGCGTTGAACGTGTGGACCCATGAGAAAAGACCGTAGCCGTCCGACTCGCGTTCATTGTCGCGCAAGCCGGTCGTGGGCCACTGTTGGTTATTAAAATCGTTTGAATCGGGATCATAAGGAATCTGGTAAAAATCGCGGCGCAGTTGGCCGTCGAAGCGAAATTGGTTCTGTGAATCGACGTTGTAAAGCAGGGAAGTGAAACCGCCAAAGCCGTTTTCCGCATCGTGATAAGCCTGCGCAATGGGCGTTTCGAGGCCGAGATTGCTGCGGTTGCCGTTGAAGCTCGCATAGTAGGCGAATTTTTGCGTGTGGCTGCCGAAACTAAGCTGGTCATCGGTCTGATAGAAGCTGCCAATCGTGGCGACGAGCTCGCCTTCGCTATTCATATCGAAGCCGGACTTCGGCAGGATGTTGAACTGGCCGTATGTCCGGTCGCCATACTCCGCGTTGTAGCTGCCGCGCAAGACTTCGACGTAGTCGATATCTTTCGGATCGACGCGCGGCCCAATGCTCGTGCCGATATTGGTGTCCGGAATCGGCACGCCGTCAATCAGCCACGTCGTTTGATGGCCACCGCGCATGTGAAGCATGTCATGCGTCGTATACGCGCCCGGAGTGAAGTTTGTAATCATGCTCAGGCTGTTCGTAGAGTCGGCGCCGGGCGTCTGCTGAATGCTCTGGCGGTCGACGAGCGTGGTCGGCGTGACGGTCTGGACAGCAGAGGCACTCTCGTCAGCAGTGACGACGGTCTTTTCGCTTAGTGTCGGAATCGAGAGCATGAAATGGAGCACGGGAGAAGTGCCCGACGCTAATGTGATCCGCTCCTGCAGTTCGCTGAAGTCCTGGGCGGTCGCGGTGACGCTGTAGTCGCCGAACGGCACGGCCAGAAACGAAAACTCGCCATTATCGTCGGTCGTCGTCGAGAGAGAATAGTCGGAAGTCGCCGATCTGACCTGAACGGAAGCGCCCACGATCGGCCGGTGCTGCGGGTCGTGAACCACGCCGCGAATATTGCCGAACACCGTGGCGCGCGAAACGAACGCGCAGGCGAGCAGAAATAAAGACAGCAGCAGAATGTGCCTTCGCACAGGCAGAAGCCTCCTAAGATCTTATTTTTTGGAGCCCGATTTGACTCAGGCTAACTTCTAGGAGGTGCGAAGGGTGGTGTTGGAAAACCGTGTGAAGGCGCAGCAACTGCTTCAGCGATGTGAGCGCGAGTCGCAGCGGGACGCGTCATCCGAAAGAAAGGCTGTGGCACGGTCGGCGCCAGCGGAGACGCGAGCGCGAAATCGGGAAGCTGCATCTTGCCACTCATCCCACATTTCGCGTTGTGCATCGGGCAAGTGCAATGCGCCATTTTGCCTTGCATGGATGCGCATATCGGGCAAGTCGACTGGCAGCAGCAGGTTGCACTGGCGAAAAGCGCCAGCGGAGTCGCCAGTAAGGCAAGGATCACGAAAAGTGCTTGTATACGGCGCATCGGGCAGCGTGACTCGAAAAGGTGTAGCAACAACCATCTTACTGCGCACTCCGGTTTGCGCGTGCGAAATATTTCAGGTTAGGCTGGTCGGGCCATGTTGCCATTCAAAGTGATCTATCACGAGGGCTACGACCTGAATCTCGGCACCCATGTTTTTCCTTCGCAAAAATTCCGGCTCATCAAAGAAAAGTTGCTGGCGGACGGCATCGCCACAACGGAAGATATTCTCGCCCCCGAACCGGCCGGGGACGAGGATGTGTTGCGCGTCCACACTCCGGACTACGTGCGCAAATTGAAGAGCGGCACGCTATCGCATGCGGAGATCATGCGCATGGAAGTGCCGTACTCGCTCGCTCTGGTTGACGCATGCTGGCTTGCGGCGGGAGGTTCGATTCTCGCAGGGCAGCGTGCACTTGCCGATGGCCGCGCGTCCAACATCGGCGGCGGCTTTCATCACGCCTATCCCGATCACGGCGAAGGATTCTGCGTTTTGCACGATGTCGCCATCGCGATTCGCCGTCTGCAATTCGACGGCGCGATCGAGCGCGCCATCGTCGTCGATGCGGACGTTCATCAGGGAAACGGCACTGCCGCGATCTTCGCAAGGGATCACAACGTCTTTACGATGTCCCTTCATCAGGAAAATAACTATCCGAGCTTTAAGCCTCCTTCAACGATCGATATCAACTTGCCCGATGGAATCGGAGACGCCGACTACCTCGCCATCCTCGAAAAGCATCTACACAAAGCCTTCGACGATTTCTCGCCGCAGATTCTCTTCTACGTTGGCGGCGCCGACCCGTACCGTGAAGATCAGCTCGGCGGGCTCGCGCTCACGATTCCCGGATTACAGCAGCGCGATGCGCTGGTATTCGATTACGCGAAAAGAAATGGCACCCCTGTCGTTACGACGCTCGCGGGCGGATACGCGCTGCACCTTCAGGATACGTTGCAGATTCACGTGAATACGATTTTGGCTTTGCGGGATTCGAGTCAGTGCGAGTAGAAAACTCTATTTGAAGTCGAGCATCACGTTGACCGTGCCCGTGGATGGGTTCTTGTCGAGAAAATGCTCGATTCGTTCGTACCCGTAGGGGATGCCCTGAAAAGAATCCTTTGCGCCATGATCGATGAACTCGTTGAAAAACGCTTCATCGAAAACGGCCCCTTCGCCGATTTCCCACGCGCCCCGCACGCGCCGCTCGCCTTCGAGCGAAAGCCCCGATAAGACCAAGTTGCCCATCTTGTACTGCGGTCCCTCCACAATGGCGACTGTGTAGTTCACGCGATGCGCCTGATCGTCGTATTGCGGCTTCGGCGTGACGCTCGCGTCGAGGTACCCTTTGTGTCCATATGCGTCCTGAATGCTCATCCACAGCGCCTCAATTTTTGTTCCGTTGCTTGGCTGTCCTGATTTGAACGGAACAAGAGCGTTTAATTCGGCCGAAGTAAGCGCGGAATTGCCGGTCCACGTCGCGACGCCCCAGTCATAGGCCGCCCCCGGATCGATTTCTACGTGAATCACCACGGTTGGCGTTGTCACCGTCGCGTTTGGAGGCGGCGCCTGGATAACCGGATCTTTGAAATTCACACGGAGAAGACCTCGGTCTATGTAGACCGGACGTATCTGCTCGAACTCGAAAAGCCGCAGCGCCGTGAGCGAATACGGTTTGCCGATCAGGTCCTGTAGCCGCTCCTGAATCGCTCGATTCGTATTTGCAAGCGCATCGGAGAAACCGATCGATTTCACGTCCTCTTCGGCGCCGGCCGAGACAAATTCAACGGTCTGGGCGCTCGTGAGCGGATCGGACATCGGCGTGTGGCTCACCTTCACGTAGATGCCTTTCGTTTCCAGAAAGCGCTGCACCGCATCTGCCATCTCATCCAGTATTCTGCCCTTCGCAGGCGCGGTGCCGTCGAATACCGGCACGGCGGCTTTGATCGCGCCTTTTAAATCAGCGTCAGAAACCCACGGAAAATTATCGAAAGAGAGCGGCAGCAGCGGCGCATCGGTCACTTGGTATTCCACCGTTACGCCGCCTTCAACTCCGCTCGAGAAGCGGTAGGCGACTTTCGCGAAACTGCCCAACGACGAAAGCTTGTCGGCCGCGTTCTGCAAATCGGTGCGCGTAACCGTCGCGCCGGGTTTGAGTCCGGTTTCCGCGATAATCTGATCGGAAGCAAAATGCTCGGAGCCCGTGGCCGAAACCGCCGCCAATTTGGCGCTCGGGACGGACTCGGCAGGCGGTGGCAGTTCCTGCGCAGCAGATACGCCCGCGCTGGACGCCAATATGCACAGAAAAACAAAAAATGAGGCCGAAGCGAACGGGCGCGCCGTCATCCGGCGACACCGCACAAAGCCAAGTCGTCGATCCATGTTCCTTTATTATTCGACGGTAACAGATTTTGCAAGGTTGCGTGGCTGATCGACATCGCAGCCTCGGCGCACGGCGATGTGGTACGCAAGCATCTGCAGCGGAATGATCTCCAGAATGGGCGAGAGCAGATCGGGTGCGGGCGGAATCTCGATCACGTGCTGCGCGCTTTCTCGCGCAAGCTGGTCGCCCTCGGTGACGATCGCAATCACGATGCCGTCGCGAGCCTTCACTTCCTGTAAATTCGAAATCGTCTTTTCGTAGAGCGTCATTGACGCCGGATCGGACTCGTCGCGCGTCGCGATCACAACCACTGGCAGATTCTCATCGATCAGCGCATTGGGGCCGTGTTTCATCTCGCCGGCAGGATAGCCTTCCGCGTGAATGTACGAAATTTCCTTCAGTTTCAATGCGCCTTCGAGCGCGATTGGATAATGAATCCCGCGGCCCAGATACAGGAAATCCGTGCAGCGGAAAAACTGCCGCGCGAGTTCCTCGATGTGCGAATCGCGCTGCAGGATCGTCTCAATCTTGTGCGGAATCCGCGTCAGCTCTTGCATGAACTTCTCGGACGCAGCCGGTCCCAGCTTCCCGCGCACCTGGCCCAAGTGAAGCGCGGTAAGTGTGAGCGCGGTCAATTGGCCCGTAAACGCTTTCGTCGAGGCAACGCCGATTTCCGGACCCGCATGCGTATAGATCGTCCCGTTAGCTTCGCGCGTGAGCGTCGAACCGACCACATTGCAAATTGCCAGAATCTTCGCGCCTTTTTGCATCGCTTCGCGCTCGGCGGCAAGCGTGTCCGCCGTCTCGCCTGACTGGCTGATGGCAATAATCAGTGACTTATCGCCGACGATCGGATCGCGATAACGAAATTCGCTGCCGTAGTCGACTTCCACGGGCGCCTGCGCCAGCCGCTCGATCATGAATTTTCCTGCGAGCCCGGCGTGCCAGCTCGTTCCGCACGCCACGATTTTCACGTCATTGAAGCTCCTGAATTCGGCCTCGCTGATGTCCATCTTGTCGAGGAACACCTGCCCGCTTTCCTGCGAGATGCGTCCGAGTAGCGTGTCGCGCACGGCGCGCGGCTGCTCGAAGATCTCCTTCTGCATGAAATGCTTGAAGCCGCCCTTTTCCGCCATGATCGGGTCCCAGGCGATATGCTGCGGCTTGCGCTGAATAACTCCATTTTCGAAATCCGTTAGCCGAACACCCTGGGCCGTGAGCACGGCGACCTCGCCGTCTTTCAGGAAAAACACGTTTCGCGTATGCGCGAGGATCGCGGGAATATCGCTCGCCACGAAGAATTCGTTTTCGCCAAGGCCCACAACGATAGGCGGTCCGAGGCGCGCCGCAACGATCTTTTGCGGGTCGCGCGCCGAGACGGCCACGAGGGCATATTGGCCGCCCATCACCTTCACGGCCTTCATCACGGCTTGTTCGAGTGTAGAGTTCTTCGAGAATTTCTCCAGAAGGTGGGCGATGACTTCCGTGTCGGTCTGCGTAACAAACTTGTGGCCTTCGGCGCCGAGCTGATTCTTCAGCTCGACGTAGTTCTCGATAATCCCGTTGTGAACCACCACGATTTCGCCCGTGCAGTCGCGATGCGGATGCGCGTTTTCTTCCGTCGGTCGGCCATGCGTGGCCCAGCGCGTGTGTCCGATGCCATATAAGCCATCAATGGGCGTCTTGTGGATGGATTCTTCCAGGTTCCGCAGCTTGCCGGGCGCGCGGCGGATTTCCATCTTGCCGTTTTCGCCGACGACGGCGATGCCGGCCGAATCATAGCCGCGGTATTCGAGCCGCCGCAGCCCGTCGAGGATCAGAGGCACCACTCGCTTTGGTCCGATGTAACCGACAATGCCGCACATGTGGATCCGCTCCTGAAATCGCCTGGGCGCTGGGATGCGCCGCGAACTGCTCAAATAAGGTTAGCACAGACCGTGGCTTGGGCTGCGGCTTGCCGGCCGCGAACGGCAATTTGAATAACTCGTTTGGAAAAGTCTTTCGTCGAATCCTCAATCGAGGATTTCGTAGCGGAACTCTTCTATGATGGGATTCGTGAGGACGTCCTTCGCAATACGTTGCACTTGGGTTTCGGCTTCGCCGCGCGAAAGTCCGTCGAGGCCGAGGACAAAAAACTTGCCTTGCCGCACATCCTGCACTTTCGTGTAGCCCAACCCTGAAAGCGCGCGCTGAATCGTTTGACCCTGCGGATCGAGTACCGTGGACTTCAGCATCACCCAGACGTGAGCTTTCATGATCTTCGTTTTCCTCGGATTTTGTAGCGGCTTGGATTTTGTACCGGCCGACTCGCCTTAAAGTCGGGCGCTCTTCGCTTTCTCGCTTCCATGGCGACCGGCTTTCTCTTCAGCCGGTCATCGCCCGGCGCTTCTGCGAGGAGATTATATCAGGGCAGCGGATTTTGCCGCGGCGTGAAAATTCTCCAGAAGCTGCCGTTTGTCCTTCGCCGGCAGAAACGCGCCTTTGAAGCTTTCTTCCGCAAGGTCAACGATCTGCTCCTTCGTTAGCCCCAGCGAAGCGGCGCACGCATACTCGTTCGCGAGATCGGTATGGAAAAGGCCGGGATCGTCCGTCGAAAGCGTCACCGGCCAATTGTGATCGAGGAACGTGCGCAGCGGATGCTCGCGCAGTTCCGCCGTTGGCTTGCCAAGCTGCTTCGCGAGCGCGCCCGTATAAAGATTGCTCGTCGGACAGTTTTCGAGAATCACGTGGCGCGACGCCAGTGATTCGGCCAACGCGTGATCGTGCATCACAGCGATACCGTGCCCGATCCGTTCCGCACCGAGAATTTCCACCGCTTCGCGAACGAGTTCCGGCCCGCCGATTTCTCCCGCGTGGCAAACAATATGTAAGCCTTCGCTGCGCGCAAACGAAAACGCCGGCCGAAAGCTTGCGGTCGGAAGCGCCAGTTCATCTCCGCCCATACCGAACGCGACCACGCCCTTGCCTTGCAGCTTCGCAGCCCAGCGCGCCGCTTCAATCGCCGCATCCGCGCCGAATTGCCTTACGCAGTCGAAAATCCACGCTGTCCGCAGCCGGTGATAGAGCACGCCGGACGCCGCCCCAGCGATCGCCTCGAAGTTCGCCTCCACGTTTTGCATCCGCCGAAGCATCACGCCCGCCGAAATCGTCACTTCCGCATAGACCACATTCTGACGCACCAATTCTTCGCACATCTTCCGCGTGATCAGCGCGTAGTCCTCGGGATCGCGCAGAAATGACGTCACCCATTTGAATGTCTCGATAAATCCCGCGAAGTCTTTGTGGGCGTACCGCGCGGCAACG
>DATEME010000625.1:0-4357 GCA_035275865.1 Candidatus Acidiferrales bacterium
GCGTAATATCGGACTCGACGGTCTAACACACTGAAATCATGGCGCTTATAAAATTCTATGGCCGGACTGTTTGAGGCACGCACTTCCAAATAGGCGTGCATAGCTCCCCGAACAGAGGCCTCCTTCAACGCTTTGCTGAGCAGTTCACTTCCGATGCCTTGGCGCCGAAGCTTCGGAAGCACAGCAATATTTAGAATTTCGATTTCATCGACAACCTCTCGGGCAACGAGAAAACCGCCGATTCGCTCCCCGTCTTCGGCGACCCATCCGAATGTGGATGGACGATGAGCTAGATCGTAATCGGCCACCGTCCACTGTGCAATTTCGGGTGATGTGGATTGAATCGCGACCACCGCGTCGACGTCCCGGCGCTCCATCGCGCGCACAATCAAGACGTTACTTCCCTTTCCAATTCAACTCGGCGTCGGATCGGCGTACGTAATTTGCGTCAAGCCGCAAGGCATCGACAACCTCGCCGTGACGCGACTTCAAGTAAGCCAGTCCGCCGATGGCGGGAGCAAGGACCGGAGAAACTTCACGGATCTCGTGGCGTCCCAAGGCGTCAACTGAGGAAAGGGTCGACTCCAGCCACGACTTCGATGGCGTGGCCAGCGTCGCGTCGAGGAGCTCAGATGTGCGAAACCAGCGCGAGAATTCGTCAGGCGACATCACCGCATCTTCAGCGACGCGCACGATCGCGGGCTCATGGCTATTCTGAGTCAGCGTGCGCGTATATGAGCCGACGTAAAGCTGACCGCGCCGCGCGTCGATCACCGGAATAATATGCTGTGCGGCATCGATCGCTTCCATTGCGACTGTCTCTAGTCCGCTAACGGGCACGACCGGTTTCGAGAATGCGTCGGCCCAAGCCTTGGCCGTAGTCAGTCCCACGCGCAATCCCGTAAAGGAGCCCGGACCTGCGTTTACGGCGAACAAATCGAACGACTCAAGCGTGAACTGTAGCTCGCCGAGTAAGAATTCAAGTTGGCGAAAAATGCGCGAAGAATAGGTCTCATCCGTCTGGGTTGAAATCACACCAATTACGCGATTTTCTCTTAGTACTGCGATGCTCCCAAAAGGAGATGAAGTATCAAGAGCGAGGATTAACACTGCACAAGTATAGGGCAATTCGGTTGCCAAATACCCGAAAAACCATGAGTTTACGCCCAAATTCCGCCTGACGAAATCCGTGGAAATGCTTGACGCTCGCTCCGCAGTGTGCCTAATATTGAAACATGTCGGGGAGGGAAAATACCCTATGGACTTCAAGCTGGGCGAGAAGGTCGTCTATCCGAACCACGGCGTAGGACTGATCGAACAGATTAGTTTTGGCTATGTGAACGGAAAATCGGAACGCTTTTATATGTGTAAGATCGTTTCCAGCGGTCTGAAAGTGATGGTCCCGCAGTCAAACATTAACACCGTCGGCCTTCGTCCTATCATCCGCTCAAACCAAGCTGAAGCCGTTCTCTCCTATCTAGAACGCGGACGGTCTGATTCGCACCACGATTGGAAGCACCGTTTTAAGGAAAACTCGGACAAGATGCGCACCGGGTCGCTGATGGAAGTAGCCGCGGTATTAAAAGGCCTCGTAGCGTTGAGCCGCACAAAGCCGCTTTCCTTCCGCGAAAAGAAAATGCTGGACCGGGCCAAACACCTCCTCGTAAGCGAACTCGCCACCGTACGCAATACTTCCGAACAAGCCGTGGAAGTGAATATCGCGCGAGCCCTGGCAAAGGCGAAATTGCAGATGCCAGAAACCTCGCCGGCGGCCGCTGACTAGCACGGATTCATTTTCCTAAATTCCCCGGGCGACGATGCAATCCGTCGCCCGTTTTTTTTGACGCGAAACATTCGCGTTCGATAGCTGCACCTTCACATCCTTGAGCCGAATTGCGCGGCGAACGCGACCAGGCGCGCATCGTGCCCGCGCGCGGCGCAAAGCTGAACGCCAGCGCCCGAGGCATCCGGCAGAGTGACGACAGGTGCTCCCGCCAGGCTCATGGGCACCGTATAGCGCAGAATCCTGCGGCGCGTTTGCGAATGATCGGCACCGAGTGTGAGTCGTTCGACAGGTCCGGAAGGAAGAATGACGTAGTCAAAGTCGTTCAGCAGTGCGTCGACTCGTTCGCGGAATTCGGCGTGCCGCCTACGCAGGCCCTTTATTTCAGCCGGGTCCAGCGATGCGCCCCAGCTAAGGCGCTCGGCGATCGCAGCGTCTACTCGCGAGAGGTCTCCATCCAAACGAGGCATGTGGATTGCGGCGGCTTCGTGCGCCTGGATCGGGGCGAAGATGTCCATCGCGTATTCCCAGTCGCTTGCGTCAAAGCTCACGATTTCGGCGCCGGCGTCCCGGAGTCGCTGCTGCCAACGTTCGAAGACTTCGATCACGATGGGCGCGCAGTCGTGCAGAAAGTCATCATTCACGCGCCCGATTCGGAGCGACCGCGCCGATGGGCGCTCGATTGGCAGGCCAAAGAGCGCTTCGGCCAATGGCGGGCCGTCTTCGAGATCGCGGAAGATCCAGCCGAGCGTATCGAACGATTGGGCCAAGGGAACGCATCCGAGCCACAAGCCCTGTTCATTGGCCAGATCAATGGATGCGCGATAGCCTGCCAGGCCGCAGAGAGCGGACGGCGCGCGAATGGAGCCTCCTGTGTCTGTGCCGATGGCGGCGACGGCGGAGCCCTCCTGGACACTGGCGGCTGCGCCACTTGAGGACCCCCCGGTGAGGCGGGTTGCGTCTCGCGGTTGAGCACAGTCGCCATAGTCGGGATTTTCGCCGGTGATGCCGTAGGCGAGTGGATGAAGGTTTGTCTTGCCGACGATTAGGGCACCTTGCCTGCGAAGGCGGGCGGCAACTGCCGAGTCCTGCTGTTTAACGCCGCTCAATGCCGCGTAAAGTGCTGATCCACAAGAAGTTGGGAAGCCGGCAAGGTCGAAACAATCTTTTAGGGAGGCTGGGACGCCATATAGGGCGGGTCTCGCTTCCGTTTGGAAGCGGCCCGGCAGCAGCTTTGCGTCGTGCATGACGCGGTCGGGGTCGAAGGCTATGTAGACGTTCTTGCCCGCGTTGCTGTTGGCACGGGCGATGGCATCCGCTGCCAGAGACTCCGGTGATTCGGCTCCGGAGCCGAGAGCGTCACGCAATTTCTGGATCATTCTTCTCCCGGCAAAACTCTCTCTATCCACAGAACCTCTTGAAAAATTCCCGATTTTTCTCGATTAGAATCCAAATTCACGCTCAAAACAAGGAGCTTAGGTTGATTTCTAATCGGCAGACTATCGATTAGAAATTGCGATATTTTCTTGCTTTCGTGATGGTCTTCGCATTTTGTTTCGCCTTTCGCCTTCCCCCGCCGGCTACTGCGATTAGAGAGGGTCGCCATCCTTTGTTTACAATGAGTTACGCCGGTTTCTAATTCTTGGCAGTTGTGATTAGAAATATGCATGAGAGCTATTGGGCGGCGTGAGGGCGGAGAATCGATTCGGTGGCTGCAGGGCGAGCTACCCCACGGTGTTTCAGGGATGGTGATGTTTGCCACGAGTGCCATAACGTAAAATCCAGTTACGAGTTTACCATATGTTTATGGTAACTGTCAATGGAATTCCTATACTGGACGAAAACGGTCCGCCGAGAAGGCGAGCCACGCCAGGAGGACTACCGTTTACGGCGGACGCACCGGCTCTCGCAGGCGAGTTTCGAGTGCCGCGCTGAAGGCCGCGGTTCTACGTTCAAACCTTGAAATCGTGCGCGGCGAGAACACTTTGCGTGGTTATGAAAAAAATGCCGGCAGGAGCGATTGGCTCCTGCCGGCAAGCGATGCAACGTCGGATTCGGTTCTATCTCCGCCACCTCGCCGTGGCGAGGGTCGCAGAGTTAGAAGATGAACTTCACCGCAAGCTGGATCAGCCGCTGGTTCCAGTTCGCGTTCATGCCCTGAATTTGTCCGGGCAAGTGCGAGCTATCGATCTGGACCGGCGGAGCCGTATTCTTAATTCCGGTGGGACCAAGCCCTTGGAAGGTGATGCTTGTGTTCGGCGTATTGAACATCGGCGTGTTGAACACGTTGAACACCTCCACACGGAACTGCATCTTCAGCTGCTCGCGGATCGGGAACTCCTTGAACAGCGAGGCATCGAAGCGATCCAAACCAGGACCACGGAATTGGTTCGGGTGCTCGTTGCCTCTGGTACCAGGAGTCGGGTTGACGAAGCAGTTCGGGTTGAACCACATGAGCATGCCCTTGCCGCTTACTCCAGGGTACACGTTGGCCGGAACATTGTTGGCATTGCAGACTTGATCGTAATTGCCGGCGTTGACGCCATATGCCAAGCCCGTTTGGTGCGAGCCAGA
>DATEME010000626.1:0-13037 GCA_035275865.1 Candidatus Acidiferrales bacterium
AATATTTTGCGTAGCCGTGCCGGATGCGGTCACGATATGCACGTTCGCTTCGAGCCGCTGGCCCACCATTCCAATCGCGTCACGAATCGAATCGTGCCCATCGAGATAAAATTCCTGCGGCAGCACGTGCAAGACTTCGCGGTCCTCGGGCAGTGTGATCCCGCGCGCCGCTTCAATCGCTCGCCGCACGTCATCCCGCTGAATATCGCGCGGCCGGTTCGCTACGGTGACGCCGCCGCGACTGTTGATCCCGCGCACATGGCTCCCTGCAACACCCACGCTCGCCGATTCCACCGGCACGCCCACGATGGTTTCCGCCTCCTCGACTGCGCGGCGGATCGAACTCACTGCAAGATCCAAATTTACGATCTGGCCCTTGCGCCAGCCCTTGGACTCCGCTGCGCCTAGCGCGGCAAATCGCACGCCGCCATCGTCATTCTGCTCGCCGATCAGCGCGCACGTCTTCGTGCTGCCGATATCCAAAGCTACGACGTGTCGTTCCTTCTTCGTCAAAACCGTACTCCTTTAACCCCGATCCCACCGTTCGAACTAATGCGAACGTCTTGCCGCGCGCGCTTTCGATGCAGGCTGTGGCGCGGACGCAATCTCCGGATTCGCGATGAGCTCTCCGTCAAAACGCAAATCCACCGACTCCAGCGGCCCAACTTTCGCACGCACTTCAGCAATCTTTTCCAGCAGCGTCTGATACTTCGCTTCGAAATTACCGTCGCCAAAATGCACGACCAGCGGCGCAGCGGAATCGCCCGCCGGAATCGCGCTATTAACAAACTCCGGCTGCACGCCCGTGAGCGTCGCGACCAAATCGTGGTCGTCCGAAAGATCGACTTCGCTCACATGGTTCGACGCGCCCGGCCGTGCGGACTCCACGCCCTGCATGAAGCCAGCAAAAAGGTGCATCTGCTCTTCGCGGTCATCGAGCGGCGTATCCGGCCCAATGCCTTTCACCACGGGAAAATGGAAATTGTCGCGGAGCGGCTTTTGCAGAATCACTCCGTTGATATCGATCAACGACAGGCCGCTTCCTTCGCGCAAAAAGGCGATTGGCGTTCGCTCAACGATGTAGATCTGCAGCGAATTCGGTAGAGCGCGGCGCACAGTAGCCTGCGCGACCCAAGGAATTTCTTCGATTTGCCTACGTCTCTCTTCCAGTGGAATGCGGAGAACACTTTGGCCTTGATCGCGGGCAAATATCTCAAGCACAGCCGTCCGCTCGACGTAGTGGTTCCCCGTGAGATGCACTTGATTGGGATGAACCAACTCCATTTCCTGCGCTTTAAGCAAGAAGGTTCCGCAGATATAAGCGCAGCCGATGCCCGCAAACCCAGCCGTCGTCCACAGCGCGACGCGGAGATACGTCTTCCACGCTTTCCGGCCGAATTTGCGCCGCCTGATCTCAAGCGGCTTCTGCCGCCGAAGATACTTGGGCTCTTCGTCGGCCAGGATTTCCTGGGGGTAAGTGTCCGGCTCGATGACCCTTAGTTTTGCCAGAAAATTACCTCGTTCTCGAGATCGACGGCAAACGCGCCGCGCACTCGTTCTCGCACTTCGTCGATCAGCTTCATCATGTCCGCGCAGGTCGCATTTCCCGCATTCACAAAAAAGTTCGCGTGCCGGTCGCTGACCATTGCATCGCCCACGCGATGCCCCTTCAGACCGAGCTCATCGATCATGCGTCCAGCCGATCCGCCCGGCGGATTCTTGAAAATACAGCCCGCGCTTTTCTGGTTGAGCGGCTGGCTCGAACGGCGCTTTTCGTTGCAGACGCGAATACCGGCGATGATTTCCTTGTAAGGCTTCGGCGGGAGCTCCAGCTTCACGCGCAACATGATATCTCCGGGCGCAAACGAAGTGTGGCGATAATCGAAGCGAATCTCGGCGCCCTTCAAGGTTTCGATTTCGGCCGTCGCCTCGCGGTAAAGCTCCACTTCGCGTACGTGCGGCCCGATCTGCGTGCCGTACGCTCCGGCATTCATGCGCAAAGCCCCGCCGACACTCCCCGGGACTCCGATCAGGCCTTCCATGCCGCCCAAATCGCGCTTGGCACAAAACGTAACCGTCCCGCCCAGGTCGGCCGCTGCATTTACGTAAGCGGCATTGCCCTCCACGCGCATTCCTGGCTGTGACGAAGGAAGATGGAGCACAACGAAAGGAAGCTCGCCGTCCATGACTAGCACGTTCGTCCCGCCGCCAAGAAAACGGTGCGGAATGCCTTCGCTCTTGAGCAGCCGCATCACTTCCGGTATGGCTTCGTAACGGCGAAGCAAGATTTGGTCCGTCGTGCCGCCGATGCCGAGCGATGTCAGATCGGCGAGCGCCACGGCTTGGCGCACCTCGACGCCCAAAGCCTTTAGCTTCTCCGCTGTTTCCGCATTAATCCGCATAAGCCGATATCTTCGATTCCAGCAGCATTCCGAGCTGCTCGGGGACGCGCCCGATGCTTCCGGCGCCAATCGTCAACACTGCATCTCCAGACTTCGCCTCCCGCAGAATGAACTCCATCGCAGACTGCATCGTGCTGCAAAAGATGACGTTCTTGTGGCCAGCCGCGCTCACGGCCTCGGCGAGTTTCTCGCCCGTTATGCCCTCAATGTGTTCTTCGCCCGCCGCATAGATTTCGGTAAGCACCAAAATGTCCGCTTCATTGAACGAACGGCAAAAATCGTCCCAAAGGGCTTTCGTTCGCGTGTAGCGATGCGGCTGGAATAAGACTAACAGGCGCTTGTAACCGCAACCGCGCGCAGCTTCGAGCGTTGCGCGAATTTCGGCAGGATGGTGGCCATAATCGTCGATCACCGTGACGCCGTTAAAGGTCCCGCGAATTTCAAATCGCCGACCCACGCCTGAGAATTTCGCCAGGCCAGCGCGGATCAGGTCCGCCGGCACGTTGAGTGACAGCGCCACTGCCGCTGCCGCAGCCGCGTTGCGAACATTGTGAAGCCCCGGCGGTGAGGGCAAGCGGAAAACACCCAGATCATCGCCGCGAAACGTCAGTCGAAATTCGCTCGATATCCCCTTCAGCTTCACGTCTGCAATCACCAGGTCGGCTTGCGTCGAAGTGCCGTACGTGATCACCGGCCGCTTGACGCCGGGAATAATCGCCTGCACGTTGGGCTCGTCAAGGCAAAGGATCGCGCTGCCGTAGAAAGGTACGCGATTGGCGAACTGCAAGAAGACATGCTGGATCTCTTCGAGCGAGCTGTATTGATCAAGGTGTTCGCGGTCGATCGTCGTAATCACCGCGATTACCGGCGCCAGCAGCAGGAAAGAACGGTCGCTCTCATCCGCCTCGACGACGATGAACTCGCCTTTACCCACCATCGCATTCGCGCCGGCGTGATTCACCCGCCCGCCCACCACAAACGTCGGATCGAGCCCGGCTGCACCTAGCACAGCCGCAACCATCGACGTTGTAGTCGTCTTCCCATGCGCGCCGGCAACGGCGATACCATTCTTGAGCCGCATCAACTCGGCCAACATCTCCGCACGCGGAATAACGGGAATCTTTTGCTTGTGGGCTTCGACGACTTCCACGTTATTGGCCGCCACAGCGGAGGAAACGACCACAACTTGCGCACCGTGAACATTCTCTGCACGATGACCTTCGTAAATCGTCGCGCCAAGTGCGTGCAGCCGCTCCGTGACAGGCGTCGCCTTCAAGTCCGAACCCGAAACCGCATAGCCGCTGGCCAGCAGCACTTCCGCGATTCCGGACATGCCGCTCCCGCCGATGCCCACCAGGTGGACGCGCTGAAAGTTTCGAAACGTAAGGTTCATTGCCGCTTTACCCCCGAGAGATCGTCGAGCAAATCGACGATATCCTCCACCGCGCGCGGCCGTGCAAGCGCACGAGCGCGCTCTTCCATTTCAACGATTCTCCGGGGCTGGTCCAGGAGGGCGAAAATTTCGTTTGTGAGGCGCCGGGGCGTCAACTCACTCTGCAGGATGAGCCCGGCGGCACCTGCTTCCTGCATGACTTCGGCGTTTCGCGTCTGGTGAGCGTCCGTGGAAGCGCCGAAGGGGATGAAGATGGCGGCGCGTCCGGCGGCGGCAACTTCCGCCACCGTGATTGCGCCCGAACGGCAGATGATCAGGTCTGCCTGGGCAAAGCGGTCCGCCATATTCTCGATGAAGGGCAGAACCTCCGCATGAAATTCCCGACGCGCATAGGCTACGCGAACAGCATTATAGTCACGTTCGCCCGTCTGATGCACCACGAAAAGCCGGTCTTTTTTTTCGGCGAGCAGGTCAAGCGACTCGATCACCGCCTGGTTGATAGGCAAAGCGCCGCGGCTGCCCCCAGTGATCAGAATTGTGTAGGGCGAAACATGTTCTTTGCGCGGAACCTTGAAAAATTCGGGCCGGACCGGGCATCCAGTTACCGTTGCCTTGCCGCCAAGCCGGTCGGCCGTTTGCGGATGCGCCACGGCAACCCGGGTTGCAAAGCGGAACAGCATCCGATTCGTGAACCCGGCTTCGACGTTTGGCTCAAAAATAGCGGTCGGCACGCGATGCGCCGACGCGAGCAGCATCATTGGTCCTGAGGCATACCCGCCTACGCCAAGGGCCACAGAAAAACGATGCCGCCGGAGGATTCGTTCCGAATCCCAAAGGCCGAGCGGCAGCTTGGCCGCATTCTTGTAAAACTTCGCTCCTCCGATGCCCTTCAATCCCGCCACGCGGATTAGCTCCAGCGGAAATCCCGCTTGCGGCACCAGTCGCGACTCCATCCCGCGTTCCGTTCCCACAAACACGACGCGCCTCTCACCGGAGCCTTCCACCGGACGCCCCAGCCACTCTCTCGCTATCGCCAGCGCCGGAAAGACGTGGCCGCCCGTTCCGCCTCCCGCGATTAAAAGCGTCTTCGCATTAGCAGAAGCTTCCGGATTCACGTCTCATCCACGTGCTGACTGATGTTCAGGAGCACGCCCGTTGCCAAAAGCATTCCGAGCAAATTCGATCCGCCGTAGCTGATGAACGGCAGCGGAATCCCTTTCGTCGGCACAAGCCCCAATACGACACTGAGATTAATCAGCGCTTGGCCAACCACCATTGTCGCGATCCCGATGCCGAGGTACCGGCCGAAGTCGTCAGGTGCCTTCATCGCGGAGACCAGCGCCCGCCAACCGTAGATCGCGAATAGCACGACCACGATCACGGCGCCGATGTATCCCAACTCTTCCGCAATCACAGAAAAGATGAAGTCCGTGTGCGCCTCGGGAAGAAAAAAGAGCTTCTGGCGGCTTTCCATCAAGCCAACCCCGCTGAATCCGCCCGATCCGACCGCAATCAGCGATTGCAGAAGTTGAAAGCCGTGCCCTTGAGGGTCCGAACCCGGCGAAAAGAAAGTTTCTACTCGCTGCAGGCGGTAGGCGCTGCCCGCAATAGCGAGATAAACCACCGGAAGCGCCGTCGCAACGGCAATTCCTATAAATTTGAACGAAAGGCCAGCGACAAAAAGCATTACGGCGGCAATAAAAAAGATCATGCACGCCGTCCCCATGTCGGGCTCTTTGTAAACCAAAACCACCACGAGTAGTACCGTTCCGAGCGCGGGCAAAAGGGTTCGCCGCAAGTCATTCACACCGAATCCGCGCGGTCCGGTGCGAATCTCCAGGAACCAAGCCAAAAAGACGATCAGCGCGAGCTTTGCCAGTTCCGAAGGCTGTAAGCTGAAAGAGCCGTAGCGTATCCAGCGATGCGTGTCGTGCGAGCGGTCAAGGAAGAAAACGGCGATCAGCATCGTCAGGGTGATCGACAGAGCTGTAAAAATTACCTTCGGCTGGCGCAATTTCCGGTAATCGAAATTCATCAACGCAAACATCCCGCCGATCCCCAGCGCCAACCATACGAGTTGCCGCAGCAGGAAGTAGTACGCGCTGCCGTGCTCGTCGCTCGACGTAATCGCCGACGCGCTGAAGACCATCACTGCGCCGATCAGGCATAGGGCGAGCGTCGTTCCAAAAAGACTGCGGTCCGGTTGAAGGCTGCGGGGCATCTGTCTTCGTTATCCTTTGCTCGCCGGCATTGCGGCGGCTTGCGCTGAGAGTTTCGCCACCAACTCCTTGAAAATCCGCCCGCGCTGCTCGTAATTCTCAAATTGGTCGAAGCTTGCGCACGCCGGTGCCAGCAGCACGATATCGCCCACCTTTGCCCTGTTCTTTGCGATCTGAACAGCTCGATCGAGAGTTCCTGCCCGCTCGAGCGGAGCCGCGCCTTCAAGATCTGCAGCGATCTTTTCCGTGGCCGCACCAATCAGCAAGACGTCGCGAGCGCGCGCCGCAAGCGGATCGCGCAACGGCGTGTATGGGCTGCCCTTGTCCTTGCCGCCAAGAATCACGATGAGGCGCCCGAGTTCGCTGCTTGTCTGCGATTTCGGGAAAGCCTCAATAGCCTTCACCGCCGCGTCCACGTTCGTCGCCTTCGAATCGTTATAAAACTGCACGCCAGCCACATCCCCGACGAATTCCAACCGATGCTCAACGCCCGGGAAGGTCTTCACGCCAGCCGAAATACCTGCTATCGGCGCCCCAACTAGAAATGCCGCCGAGGATGCCGCCAGCACGTTTTCCACGTTGTGCTCTCCGCGCAATGTGATGTCCGAACGCCGAAGCAGTTGCGTCTCATCGCCGTCCGCCCGGAAAACGATCTCTTCTCCCAGCAAAAACGCGCCCGCCGCCACGCGCTTTTTCCGGCTGAACCAATAGACCCGCGGCGCGTTAGGCATGCGGCGAGTCACTTCGGAGTCGTCCGCGTTCAAAATTGCCGCGTCGCGCTCGTTCTGGTTTTCAAACATGCGCATCTTCGCCCCGGCGTATTCGTCAAACGACGCGTGCCGGTCGAGATGATCCGGAGTCAGATTGAGCAGCACGCCGATTTCCGGTCGAAATTCATCAATATTCTCGAGCTGGAAACTGCTGATCTCCGCCACGGTGACGGTCGCGTCCGTGGATGACTCGACCAGCGAAAGCAGCGGCACGCCGATATTTCCGCCTACGAGCGTCGGTATCCCCGCCGTCTTCAAAATATGAGCCACCAGAGAAGTTGTCGTCGTCTTCCCGTTTGAACCCGTGATCGCGATCAGTTTGCCGCGCAGGAACCGCCACGCCAGCTCGATCTCGCTCCAAACCGGAATGCCGATCTTGCGCGCCTCCTCGAGCACCGGAGCGTTCACAGGGACTCCCGGGCTTACGACGACAAAGTCCTGTTCGCAAACATTTGCGAGTTCATGGCCGCCGAGCGCGAGGGCCACTCCGGCCGCGCGAAGCATTACGACTGTTTCCGCCAGTTCGTGCTCCGCCTTCCGGTCAGTGGCCGTCACGCGAGCGCCGCGCGAGCTGCAAAAGAGCGCCGCGGCCACGCCAGTCCGCGCAAGCCCGACCACCAGTATGCGTTTCCCCCGCAACTCGAATCCCGGCTTCACCGCGTCACCTCAACTTCAACGTTGTCAACGCAAACAGCGCAAAAACCAGCGCCATGATCCAAAATCGCACGATGATCTTCGATTCGCTCCAGCCGATCAGCTCGAAATGATGGTGTAGCGGAGCCATCCGAAAGATCCGTTTGCCCGTCAATTTGAACGATCCGACCTGCAAAATCACGGAAACCGCCTCGATCACGAAGATGCCGCCGATCGAAAGCAGCAAAATCTCCTGCTTGATGCTGACCGCAACCGTGGCGATCGCGCCGCCCAGCGCAAGCGATCCTACGTCGCCCATAAACATTTCGGCCGGGTGCGCGTTGTACCAAAGAAACCCAAGCGAAGCTCCCGCCAGTGAGCCGCAAAAAATCACCAGTTCGCCAGCATCCGGAATCTTCTGAATTTCCAGGTAGTCGGCGAACCGCGCATTGCTCGAGAGATATGTGAGCACCGTGAGCGCCGCAGCCGTCACGAGAACGCAGCCGATCGCCAATCCATCCAAACCGTCTGTAAGGTTCACCGCGTTCGAACAGCCGACAATCACCGCGATCAGGAAAATTACAAACGGCACGTACGCCAGCGGCCACACGTAATTCATGTTCAGCAGCCAGTTCACCACAAGGTCCGGATGGACTCTCTTGAAGAACGGCATGCTCAGCTGCGTCGAATACACGCCATTCGCCTGCAAATGGATCAGGGCGATGCCCACTGCCAGACACGTGAGCACTTGAAGCGTAAATTTGGCGCTTGGCCTCAGCCCGAGGTTCCGTTTCCGCACCACCTTGTTGTAGTCGTCGATAAAGCCAATCGCCCCAAAAGCGACGGTCGCGCCCGTGGCCAGAAGCACGTACGGATTCCGCAAGTCCGCCCAGAGCAGCGTCGGAATCACGATCGACGCTACGATTAGGACGCCGCCCATCGTCGGCGTACCCGCTTTCTTCTGATGGGCTTTCGGCCCTTCCTCGCGGATGTACTGCTTCACCTGCAACGCGCGTAATCGTTCGATCACCCATGGTCCCATCAGCAACGAAAGCAGGAGCGCCGAAGCACTCGCCACGGCCGTCCGCACCGTGATATAACGGAAGACATTCAGTGCGCTGAAATGCGCCCGCAGCACGAAGAAGAAAAGGTAATAGAGCATTCAGCGATTCTTCTGAGCCGGCACAACGCCGCTCGGCTCGGCCGCCGCGAGTTGTCTGGCGTGCGATGCCTCAATCGCTTCCAGAATCTTTTCCATCTTTACTCCGCGCGATCCTTTCAGAAGCAGCAAGTCGCCGCTTCCGACAAAACTCTTCAGAAACTCGGCCGCTTCCGCAGAATTCTCAAAGAACCGGGAGCGCTCCCGCGGATGGCCAGCTTGAATGGCCGCCTCCACAAATTCCGCAGCGTTTCCTTGCACTCCAAAAATCCAGTCAATGGCGTGCATCTTTGCCGCCGCGCGTCCGCATTCGCGGTGTAATTCCGCCGATGACTCGCCCAATTCCCGCATCTCACCCGTCGCCAGAATCTTTCGCTGGCAACCGGGCGTCGCCGCAAGCAGCTTTACAAGTTCATTCAGCGCCGTCGGGCTCGAGTTATACGTATCGTTGATCACGGTAAAGCCTTCTTCGTACCGAACTACTTCGCCGCGCTTATCCGCCGGCACAAGATCCGGAAAAACTCGCTTAGCTTCTTCGGCGCCAATTCCCCACACACTCGCAGCCGCCAACGCTGCGACGGCATTCATCACGTTGTGCCGCCCGATCAATGGCGATTCCAGCCGCTCGCGCCCTCGGGGCCAGACAAAATCAAACGCGGCGCCCTCGATCCCCCGCTCTTCGATTGCTTCCGCGCGAAACTCCGCTGCCGGGCTCGTCCCAAACCGGATCACCGGCCCGGACGTTACTTCCACAAACCTAGCCACGCGCTCGTCATCCGCATTGAGCACGGCCGTCGCACTGGGCCAGGCCAAGTTTTCAATCAGCTCGCGCTCAGCCAGCGCAATCTCATCAATCGACGAAAAAAACTCCAAATGCTCGACAGCGACGCGCGTAATCACTCCCACTTCCGGCGAAGCAATCCGCGCCAACTGCGCCAGTTCTCCTCGATGCGACATCCCCAGCTCAACCACCGCCGCCTCGTGCTCGTCGCTCAGCGCAAGCAGCGTCAGCGGTAGCCCGTACTCGTTATTCAAATTCCCCTGTGTCTTTAGGACACCAAACCGCGCGCGCAGCAGCGCCGCAAGAATTTCTTTGGTGGTCGTTTTACCCACCGACCCAGCCACACCCGCGATCCGCCGTCCGCGTTTCGCTGCGCGCCAAATGGCGCAAGCTCGCGAGGCCAGCCGCTGTAACGCTGCGAGCGTATCGTCCACGCCGAAGAGCTTGCCTCGGACGTCCTCGGGATAGCCGGCAACTCGCCCGTTCTCGACCACGGCCGCCACGGCTCCGCTGGCGAGCGCAGCAGACACATGATCGTGTCCGTCGTGACGCGGTCCGCGTATCGCGAAGAACAGTTCTCCCGGCCGCACAGTCCGGGAATCGATCGATACGGCAGCCAGTTCGGTCCCGCCTCCGAGCGCGGCAGGCCCCGAGACACCCAATGCTTCAGCCACTTGCGCCACATTCCACCGCATTGCGTCTCCCGCAGGCCGAGTCTCACAGTCAGCCGCATACCTCGCGTCGTCGATGGCCTACCAAACTTAATGCAACTGCCCTTCCTTGGCGCGACTACCTTGCGTCCAGTTTCGTCCTCGAATAACCCTTTCGCCGAAGTATCGCCCGCGCCTTTTCCCGATCGTCAAACGGAACAGGCCCGTCGCGTAGCACCTGATATGTTTCGTGCCCCTTGCCCGCGAGCAGCACGATATCCCCCGCGCGCGCCTCATCAAATGCGATACCAATCGCCTTCTCGCGATCTGGCTCGATCCGGTAGCTCGCATTCGCTTTCTGCAGCCCTACAACCACATCATTAATAATCAGCAGTGGGTCTTCACTTCGCGGATTGTCGCTCGTCAGCACCACCATATCGCTCGCCGAGCCTGCCGCGTCGCCCATCATCGGACGTTTCGCTCTGTCGCGTTCGCCGCCAGCCCCAAACAGTGTGATAATCCGCGCACCCGCGTTGATATCGCGCGCCGTCGCAATCAGATTTCGCAATGCGTCATCGGTATGCGCGTAGTCCACCACGACGAGAAATGGCTGGCCTTCATCGATTCGCTCGAATCGTCCGGGAACACCTTGGAGGCGGGCAATACCTTCTTCGATCTTGAGGCTGGGAATTTCCAGAGCGACGGCCGCGCCAATAGCCGCGAGAATATTGTAAACGTTTATGCGCCCCACTAGTGACGAATCGACTTGTATCTTTCCAGTGGGCGTCTGTGCGGTGAATTGCAAACCTCCGAAGCCCAGGCTGACCTTCTTGGCTGTTACGCTGGGCGACCCCTTCAGTCCATAAGTCAGCGTCTTTTTCGCAAATCCGTCCAGCCGCGCCCCATACGGATCATCCGTATTGATCACGGCTGCATCCGGCGCGCCCGCGCCTGTGCCTTCAAATAGCCGTCTTTTCGCCGCGAAATATTCCTCAAACGTCTTGTGATAATCGAGATGATCGCGCGTCAAATTCGTGAAAATCGCCACCGCAAAATGGCAGCCGCTGAGGCGGTCCATAGCCAAGGCATGCGAACTTGCCTCGAGCGTCGCATGCGTGCCGCCCGCGTCGCGAATTTCCGCAAACATCTCCTGCAAATCGAGTGATTCGGGCGTCGTATTCAGCGCCGATTTCTCTCCGGCCGGAGTTCGATAGCCCGTCGTGCCGATCAGCCCTGACGTGAATCCGGCCGCGCGCAGAATCGCATCAACGAGAAACGTGGTCGTCGTCTTTCCATTCGTGCCCGTGACGCCGACCAATTTCAATGCATCTGCTGGATGACGATAGAAATTCGCAGCCGCCTGCGCTAGCATTCGACGATCGCTCCCGGGTTGGAGCTCAACCCAAGCCGTTTCAGCCGGAACGGACTCCGGGCGCGCGCTTTCCGCCGCCACCGCGATCGCTCCCGCCCGCAACGCATTCGCCACAAACTCCAGCCCATTCGACTTTGCCCCGCGCAGCGCGAAGAAAATCCCGCCCGGCTGAACTTTGCGGCTGTCGTACGCCACCGAACGCAGCTCGACGTCGGCGCGCCCGCTGATGCGCGCTTCTTCGCAGCCCGCGAACAAATCCTTCAGCCTCACTCTAGCCGCCGCCTTCTTATCCTTTGTGTTCTTCCGCCCTCGCGGCACCGCCTCCACTACAATACTCAATTTCCCTCTCCGTTGGCCGCGGCAGGGACCAGTTGGGCCGCCCGCCCAAATCGCACCGTAATTTGACTTCCCTGCTCGACTTGCGCACCTGCCTCTGGAAATTGCTGCACGGCAATGCCATCGCCGATCAACGCGGGATCGAGGCCGAGGCGCGAACAAGCCTCGATCACGCTCCGCACGCTCTGGCCCGTCAGATTTGGCACTGCGACCATCGGCGCTTTTCCGACCGTCATGGCCGTCGCTTTCGCGTGCACTGTTTGTTTCTCCACGACGGCGTCGAACTTCGCCCGGTTCGCGTTGTCCGCCCCCTGTCGCGAGGCGGTTTGTGTCGCAACTTGCGGCGTCTTCTTCGCGTTTTTCGCCATCTCGACGCTTGAGGGCGCAACAATATCGTGCGGGATGCTCATGTACGTCAGCACTTGCTGCGCAATCCGCTTGAAAATAGGACCGCCGACTTCTCCGCCGTGATGCCCTCCGACCGGTGAGTCGAGCACGACGAGAATAGTCACGGCCGGATCATTCACCGGCGCAAATCCCGCGAACGAGGCGAGATAGTCAGTCGCGGAATACCGGCCAGTCGCAGGATCAATCTTTTGCGCCGTCCCCGACTTCCCCGCGGCGGAATAGCCGTCGAGCTTTGCCGGCATTCCCGTGCCTTTCAAGACGACGGACTCCATCATGTCACGCACCTCTGCGGCCGTTCGTTCGTCTGTTGCGCGGTGCGGGTCGGGCCCGGTCAAATCTGGAATCGGCCCCACGGTTTGAATGTCTCGCACAATCGTCGGGTGGTAATACATGCCGCCGTTTGCCACGGCGGAGATCGCCGAAATCATCTGAATCGGCGTCACGCTCACTTCCTGTCCCATCGCGATCGATCCAATGGAACTGGGCGTCCACTCCGACACCGGGCGGAATAGTCCGCGGTTCTCTCCGGGCAGGGCGATACCTGTAGGCTGTCCGATCCCAAACGGCCGGACCGCGTCATAAAAACGTTCCGGGCCCATGCGAAGAGCCACCTTGATTGCACCCACGTCGCTCGAATGAACCAGGATGTCTCGCACGGTAAGCGTGCCAAACCGCTTCCAGTCGTGAATGATCCTTCCCGCCACATCGATCGATCCCATCTGGCAGTCAATCAGCTCTGCCGGATTCGCCAGATGGTTTTCGATTGCTCCCGCCAGCGTCAGCACTTTGAATACGGAACCCGGTTCATAGGCAGCGGCGATCGCACGATCCATTCGCGTGTCCGCCGAATAGTGTCCTGCATCGTTCGGATCAAAAGTGGGCCAGTTCGCGACCGCGAGCAGTTCGCCCGTATT
>DATEME010000627.1:0-3454 GCA_035275865.1 Candidatus Acidiferrales bacterium
CGCAGCTCTGGTCAAGACGATCGCCGCATCGGCGGAGCACTGGAAATCCGCGGGCATGGAGCCGGCGCACTGATTGGGGCGGCCGCCGCTTCATGTGGCCGAGCTGATGCGGCTGGGCGGTTCGCGGGCAAAGCGCGGCACGGTCGCGGCGCTGCTCGCCCGCGCCGACGAGGTGATCGAATGACGGCGAAGATGAAGCGGCGCGACTTCATCACGCTGCTCGGTGCCGGGGCCGCGTGGCCGCTTGCGGCGCAGCAGCCAGCGATGCCGGTGGTTGGGTTCCTTGGCGCAGTATCGCCTGACGGCTATACCGAGCGTGTGCGTGCGTTTCGGCAGGGCCTGAAGGAGACGGGCTTCGCCGAGGGCGAGAACGTGGCGGTCGAATACCGCTGGGCCGAGAACCAACTCGACCGGCTACCGGCACTGGCAGCCGATCTGGTTCGCAAGCGGGTCACAGTCATCTTCGCGAACGGTGGTACCGCTCCGGCGATTGCGGCCAAGGCGGCAACAACGACTATTCCGATCGTTTTCGCTATCCCGGAAGACCCCGTTAGCCTTGGGCTTGTCGCCAGCCTCTCTCGGCCGGGAGCCAACCTCACCGGAGTCAACTTCTTCTTCGGCGAGTTGGTGCCTAAGCGGCTGGAGCTGCTGCGCGAGCTGGTGCCCGCATTGAAACAGGTCGCTGTGTTCGTCAATCCAGCCAATCCTTCGCGTACAGATTTCCTCGTAAGGGAGACGGAATCCGCAGGACGCACGATGGGTTTGCAAATGCAAATCTTCGACACAGGCACTGTCCGCGAGATCAACGCGGCATTTACAACGCTTGCAAGCCAGCGGCCCGACGCGCTGTTGGTCACCCCGGATCCTTTTTTCACTGCTAGGCGCGCACAAATTGCCACACTGGCAGCACGTCATGGGATTCCCACGTCGTTTCCGGCGCGCGACTATGTCGAGGCGGGCGGACTGATGAGGTACGGACCCAACCTCAACGATGCGTTCCGTCAAGCTGGCGTTTATACTGGCCGTGTCCTGAAAGGCGCGAAGATCGCGGATTTGCCGGTCGTGCAATCGACCAAGTTCGAGCTCGTCATCAACGCGCAAACGGCTCTGATGCTCGGCCTCACCGTGCCGGACAAGCTGCTCGCTACCGCCGACGAGGTGATCGAATGAAGTGCGCCCTGTATGCGTGTGTCGCCAGTGGAGGTAGGAGCCACCCGGGGAGTTGTCGATTGATCCGGTAGCTGACGAGCGGCCTGGATGGGCAACCACCTGGGTTGAAGCCTCGTGACAAAGGCCGCCGTGGGCGGTCGAGCAATTCAGCGGGCCGTAACGTGAGTGAAGTCCGAGTAGGCCCCGAAAGTCCTAATGCGGATGCCGACCCGCCTTCATTTCGGGGAAGGCCGCGTGAACGGGGAAGCAATCGACAGACGCACCCGCTTCGATCCGCCGGGGTATTGGGCACGGCACGTTGGAAAGGTGACACGGGTTATCAGGGGAGCCCCGTTTTTGGCGAGGGTAGCGGCCTCAACGTCGCTTTCAGGCGGCGGCTTGGACGGGAGTCGGACAGGGTCGTATGACTGTTGAGGCCGGGTAACGCCGGCGGAGGAAAGGACCCTGACTTCCGGCGCGCTTTTGAAGATGGTGAGGGGAAGGTGATTGGCGATGAGCCTTACAACACCGGAAAAGATCCGGACCCTTCAGAGAAAGCTGTATCGTAAGGCGAAGGCGGAGCCCGCCTTCCGCTTCTACTTGCTCTACGACAAGATTTATCGGGAAGACATCCTACGCCATGCCTATGAGCTGGCTCGCGCGAATGCGGGTGCGGCAGGCGTGGACGGGATGACCTTCGCGCGGATCGAGACGTTGGGCCTGGAGGCATGGCTGGCGGGCCTGCGTAAGGACCTCGTCTCGAAGACGTACCGGCCTGATCCGGTGCGGCGGGTGAGCATTCCGAAAGCGGACGGCGAGGGCGAGCGGTTGCTCGGCATTCCGACGATCCGCGATCGGGTGGTTCAGACCGCCGCCAAGCTCGTGCTGGAGCCGATCTTTGAGGCGGACTTCGAGGACAACGCCTACGGCTATCGTCCCGCACGTGGGGCAGCCGATGCGGTTAAGGAAGTGCACCGGCACATCCGCCGGGGCTACACCGACGTGGTTGACGCCGATCTGTCCAAATACTTCGATTCAATTCCACACTGCGAGCTTCTCAAATCGGTGGCTCGCCGGATCGTGGACCGGCACGTGCTGCGGCTGATCAAGCTGTGGCTGAAAGCGCCGATCGAGGAACAGGACGGGGAGGGAACACGGCGCATGAGTGGCGGCAAGAGCAACACGCGTGGCACGCCGCAGGGCGGCGTCGCGAGCCCGTTGCTGGCCAACATTTACATGAACCGGTTCCTGAAACATTGGCGACTGGCCGGACGCGGCGAGGCGTTCCGTGCATACGTCGTCGCTTATGCCGATGACTTCGTCATTCTCAGCCGCGGTCATGCGGCCGAGGCGCTGGCGTGGACGAAGGCAGTGATGACGAAACTCGGGCTTACGCTCAACGAGGCCAAAACTTCGCTGAGAAACGCCCAACAGGAGTGCTTCGACTTCCTTGGCTATGCGTTCGGACCGCACCACGACGAGAGAGGTGGCGAGCGGTATCTGGGCGCGAGCCCGTCCAAGAAGAGTGTGCGACGGATCAAGAGCGCGGTGAGCGACCTCCTGGTTCCCCGCGAGAAGGGACCATGGCCGGACGTGCGCGATCGACTAAACCGGCTGTTGCAGGGTTGGTCGGCGTACTTCAGCTACGGTACCCGCTCGCGGGCCTATCGGGCAGTCGATTATCACGTCTGTGATCGCGTCAGGCACTTCCTGCGCAGCCGGCACAACGTGCACGGGCGTGGCACACGGAGGTTCCACCCTGCTATGATTTTCGGGACGCTCGGTGTTCTACCGCTTCGACGCGTACACATTGCGCCACCACCGTGGGCCTCACGATGAAGCTGGTCGGAAAGCCGGATGCCGGAAATCGGCATGTCCGCTATCCTCCAATCGCTACCGAATTGATGCAACGCGGCGAAGTCGGCCGTGCAGAACCTCTAAGCCGCTGAACGAGAGTCGTTTTCGAGCTGTTGGGGCAAGTTAGGATTGCAAGCTTTAAGTCCTGCTGCCCTGAAACCTTGCAATTTCGTTCTTGGGATTCCCGCGAATCGCGAAGCATGATTCGATCGCCGCAGCGGAGGGAAACGATGCGGCCGAAGAAGCACGAGACGACAGGATCCGGTGATCTATTCCGCTCGCGGCTGGATCAGATCATCGACATGAAAAGCACGAGCTGGTGCAGCTCGCGGGCAAGATCGACTGGGACTTCATCGACGGCGAGATCGCGCCGCTGTACAGCGACACTGGTCGGCCCGGAATTGCGACCCGATTTGTGATCGGGCTTTTTTTGCTCAAGCACATTTAT
>DATEME010000628.1:0-3312 GCA_035275865.1 Candidatus Acidiferrales bacterium
GAAATCGACTTCCTGGCGCAGGCGCATTGGCATGGCTTCCGCTATCGCATTGGCGAGATGATTGGCCTCGATCGGCAAAGACGCGAAGTCCAAGTGGCGGCCCACGTTGATGACGAGGGCCGCCAGGTCACGCCTATGCGCAGCTTTCGTTACGATACGCTCGTTATGGCAGTGGGCAGCGAGAGCAACGATTTCGGCACCCCCGGTGTGCGCGAGCATGCGGTAGCGTTGGACACGCCACTCCAAGCCACGCGCTTCCACCGCCGCCTGGTGAATGCCTATATCCGCGGCCATGCGCAGCCCGACGTCCTGCGCCCAGAGCAGCTGCAAGTCGCGATCATCGGGGCGGGCGCGACCGGCACCGAGCTTGCGGCGGAGCTGCATTACACGACGCGCCAACTCGTCGCCTATGGACTCGACCGGATCGATCCCGAGAAGGACATTAAGATTCATCTCATCGAGGCGGCCGACCGCATCCTTCCGGCATTACCAGAACGACTCTCGATTGCCGCGTTGAAGCTGTTGGAGAGCCTCAGTGTACACGTGCATGCCGCATCGACGGTCGCCGAAGTAGGCGCTACCGGCGTGAAGCTTGCAAACGGCACTTTTCTGCCTGCCGAGCTGGTGGTCTGGGCGGCCGGTGTCAAGGCGCCGGATTTTCTGCGCAACCTTGATGGCCTTGAGACCAATCGCATCAACCAGCTGCGCGTGCTGCCGACGCTGCGGACGACCCACGACGAGAACATTTTTGCGCTCGGCGACTGTGCGGCCTGCCCCTGGCAGGATCGTCCCGAAGCATATGTTCCGCCCCGTGCCCAAGCTGCGCACCAGCAGGCAACGCACCTGGTGAAACAAATCAGGCGGCGCCTGGCCGGCGAACCGCTGCAGCCATGGCACTATCGCGACTTCGGCTCGCTCGTCTCGTTGGGCGAGTATTCAACCGTCGGAAGCCTGATGGGAGGGCTTCTCGGCGGAAACCTCTGGATCGAGGGCCTGTTCGCCCGCCTCATGTACCGCTCGCTCTACAAGCTGCATGAATATGCACTACATGGTCCAACGAAGGTGACGTTGGATACGCTTGGGCGCCTAATCACGCGGCGTACTGAGCCGCACGTGAAGCTGCACTGAGGACGCGATGAACAATCCGGTGCCGGTCGAATACGTCTCCAGTTTCACGCAGGCCAACCAGTCACTGATGCTGCACCTCGCGACCGAGCTGCTGGGCGAAGGTGGGCGCATCGGCGATTTCCAGCGCTTTGTCGAGCTTGCGCAGGTGCAACAGGACTACCTTCAGCAGATGGGCACGCTCTGGTTCAATACCATGATGCAGTCCGCTGCTGAAGCGATCCAACCAGCCAAGGGCGATCGGCGATTTGTTTCCGAGGATTGGCAGAAAAGTCCGTTCCACGATTTTCTGAAGCAGTCCTATCTGATCAATACCCGCTATGTGAACGGTCTCATCGACCGGGCCGCCGGCGACGAAAGGACGCGACGTCGGCTTAGCTTCTTTGCGCGTCAAATCCTCGATGCGCTCAGCCCTTCGAATTATCTCGCTGGCAATCCGCAATCATTACGGCTCGCAATGGAGACGGGCGGTGAAAGCCTTACGACTGGAATCAGGAACCTGATCGACGACATCGGCAAGGGCCGCATCTCGATGACGGACGAGAAGGCCTTCGAGGTCGGTGGCAATCTCGCGATCACGCCGGGAGCCGTGATTTTCGAGAATGAACTGATCCAGGTCATCCAGTACCAGCCGCTGACCGACATGGTGCGCGAGCGGCCGCTCGTCATGATCCCGCCGGCGATCAACAAGTTCTATGTGCTCGATCTGCAGCCTGCGAACTCGTTCGTGCGTTACGCTGTCGAGCAGGGGCACACGGTGTTCATGGTGTCGTGGCGCAACGTCGGCGCCGACCAGGGTCATTTGACATGGGACGACTATCTTGAGCTCGGCATCATGCGCGCCATCGACGTGGCGCTCTCGGTCACGGGGGCCGACAAGGTCAACGCGCTCGGGTTTTGCGTTGGCGGCACCATGCTCGGTTGCGCCGCGGCGATCCTGGCGGCTCGCGGTGAGCGTAAGATCCGGAGCTTGACGTTGCTTGCGACTATGCTCGACTTCACCGAATCCGGCGAGATCGGGCTGCTAATTGACGAAGCAAGCGTCGCCTCACGCGAGCAGACGATCGGAAAGGCCGGCATCATGCCGGGGCGCGAGCTCGCCTTTGTATTCTCGACGCTGCGCGGAAACGATCTTATCTGGCCTTACGTGGTCGGCAACTACCTCGAAGGGCGTCAGCCCGACGCCTTCGACATCCTGTACTGGAATGCCGATAGCACTAACCTGCCGGGTCCGATGTACTGCTGGTACGTGCGCAACACCTATCTCGAGAACAATCTGCGCAGTCGGAGAAAGACCACTCAATGTGGGACGGTGGTCGATCTGATGCAGATAGACACGCCCGTCTACGTGCTCGCGTGCCGCGAGGATCATATCGTCCCTTGGCAGACCGCATTCCGCACGACCCGGCTGATTTCGAGCGAGGTGCGCTTCACGCTCGCCGCGAGCGGACATATCGCGGGCGTGATCAATCCGGCCTCGCGCAACAAGCGCAGCTTCTGGATCGACGGCAAGCTCGGCGCACAGCCGGAGCACTGGCTCGAGACAGCACGCGAGGTAGCGGGGAGCTGGTGGACCGACTGGAACGCTTGGCTCGCGACGCAGGCCGGTGGCGTCGTTCCCGCGCGCTCGCCGGTTGGTACTGCGCAATTTCCTGAGATCGAGCCGGCACCTGGCCGCTACGTCAGGGTGCGGAGCGACTGAGCCGTGTCCACATCCATAGGGAGACACCAGATGACAACGGACATCATGATCGCTTCAGCCGCCCAGACGCCGGTCGGGTCGTTCAACGGCGCGTTCGCCACATCCCCGCGCACGACCTTGGTACCGTAGCGATTAAGGCTGCTCTCAATCGCGCTAAGGTAGCTGCAGAGGAGGTGGACGAGGTCATCCTCGGCCAGTCGCCGCATTTGGACGCTTGGCAGGATCCTACCAATCGGCACGGTCCGTGAATAGGATGCAGCACGGCAATACCGCCGTTCGCGTTCGTCAACGAAATAATCCCGTGAAATCCCTGCTCGGGAACAGGAAAGGTTGTGAGGAAACTGAGGGAGAGGCGGCGATGGCAACCCAAACCGCAACAGCTGAATTGACCACCCACCACGGGCCGTTCTTTAAGAGCCTCTATTTCCAAGTGCTGACCGCGATCGTGCTCGGCGTGCTGCTCGGTCATTTCTATCCAGAGCTTG
>DATEME010000629.1:0-1312 GCA_035275865.1 Candidatus Acidiferrales bacterium
ACAATGCTGATAATCCGATACTCGCCGCGCTGTTCAAGACGCGTCTTCGATTCCTTCCTGCTGCTGACGGAGCCGGCATTCTTGTTCTCTCTGGTATTGTTCCTGGAGGAAGCAGCTGGTCCAACCAATGGAAGACGCATCGTTCTGCTGTTTCGCTTTCGTCGAAGCGTTTTATGCGGCCAGGAAGGACCAGCGAATCATTCCTCCGGACCGGAGGGACTATCGTCCTCCTTCTTGCGCACAAGACTGCGGACTTGTTGCGTCGTCCCTGTCGACGGCGATAGCGTTTTGCTCGGCGTTCTTCCTCCGCTTCCTGGCCCGCTATCTCGGTTTGATATTTCCCCCGTGCCTGCGCTGGTGGTGCGATCTGCTGCGCCGGTTCCCAATTAGCAGCCATCGCATGACACAATTCACGGAAGGCAACGACTGGCATTGTCAGGTTGCCAGTAGCGGACGCGCGATGGGAAAAACCAGCAGCGCCGGAGTCAGGCTGCAGGCGCAACTTCGGCCACATCGTGCCACGTGCAGAAGGCGGCATTGCGAGCCGTGCGATACTGGTTGGCATTGAGGTGATGACGACGGAGTTGGAAATGGTTGTGGATCCGACTGTGGGTGGAGAGGAAACGCTGCGCATGACGCGCTGACTTGAAGCGTTTCATCTGTCGTTCTCGTCGTCGTGTCGGCTGGTGCGATACCTCAGCGCGATTGTTCAGGTATCGGCTTTGGCGGTGCTCGACGCTCGGCAGGATCTCGCGCTGGGCGGCGGCGTAGCTCTTGAGCTTGTCTGTTACTATCACCCGCGGAATGTATCGCAAGCCCTTCAGCAGCTTGCGAAAGAACCGCTTCGCTGCGGTCGCGCTGCGCCGGCTCTGGACGAGGATGTCGAGGACATTTCCGTCCTGGTCGACCGCACGCCAAAGATAGTACTGCTTGCCGCGGATGCGGATGAACACTTCGTCCATGTACCACTTGTCGCCGGGTTGTGGCCGTCGCTGCCTGAGCATATTGGCGAAGATCCGGCCAAAGCGCAGGCCCCACTCGCGGATGCTCTCGTAGCTGACGACGATCCCGCGCGCCGCCAGGATCAGCTCAACATCTCGTAGGCTCAAACTGAAGCAGTGATAAAGCCAGACGGCATGCTCGATGACCTCGCGCGGGAAGCGGAAGCCGCGATACGGGTTTGATGAGATCGTCATGCCGCGAAGGCTGCCACGGACCGGCACGCGCCGCCAAGCTGACAATGCCCCCGGATCTTCTCGAGGCAGCCGAGAAGGGTCGTTCGACGATCATTACCAGACATGGCCGTCCGGTT
>DATEME010000630.1:0-1512 GCA_035275865.1 Candidatus Acidiferrales bacterium
CGACGTCTCGCGCAACATAACCCGCCGCGGTCGCCCCGCGAAAGCGGGTTGCCGGCGGCCACGGGTGAGGTCCTTTCCTGACAAGGAAAGTCGCGGTTGCAAGCATTGGGAACCGATACGCGCACCAATGTCCGCTTTACCCCTGAATGTGTTGCAAAACTCGATTGCTCTTGGCGATCGGGTTCGGCGGTGAATTTTGGCGGTGCCCTTGTCCAGCTCTCCCGATGAGAGAGTACGGCCTTTAACGCATCGGTACCGAAACTTGACGCTACGCCTACGCGAAGCAACCGGCGGCCACCGGTGGCGGCGCACGGCAGAGAAGCTTAACAAGCCGCCTCAGGTTCTGTGCAGTTGCGGTGAGCAGCACTTCATCCTTGGCGCCGCTCAAGCCACGCAGCCGAAGCCGGTCGAGCTTGAGGATGCGCTTCATATGAGCAAACCGCATCTCGACCTTCTTGCGCTCGCGGCGTGACTGCTGAAAGGCTTCCGTGTTGGCAAGCGCGCGGACGCGATCACGCACCTCCTCATCGACATCGCGGGTGACCTTGCGCATCGGTGCCGTCGTGCACTTCGGCTTCAACAAGCAAGTTGAGCAGTCATGCTTGTTGGCTCTGTAGTAGACGATGTGGCCCTGATCGATATTGCCGGTGCTGGTGAGCTCTGCACCGCCCGGACAAATATAGACGTTACGTTCCTGGTCGAAGACGAAGTCGGCCCGGCTGAAGATGCCATCGTGGCGCGCCGACTTGTCCCACACCGGCACATGGGGCGTGATCTTGCGGTCCACCAGCCACTTGAGCAGCCTTGCCGCGCCATAAACGGTGTCGCCTACAAGCCGCTCAGGCCGAAGATCGAAGCGACGCTCAACGCGTTCCACCATGGTCTGGGTGATCGCGATCTCCTCCTTGCGATTGGCGCGCGTGCCTTCGGCGTCGAGGATGATCCCAACCTTGTTGTCGATGAGGTAGTTCGCATCATAGGCGAAGAACGGATCGATACCTTTCCTGGTAACCCAGGCCGCCTGAGGATCGGTCAGTGAAACTTGCTTGGGCGGATTGCCTCCACGCTCGCCGCTATTCGACCCGCTGCCATCCCCACCGCGATCGCTCTCTTCTTCACTGCGGGCGGCATCGAGAGCAGCGAGGTATTCCCGAACCGCATGCGATGCTTCCTCACTCTTCGGCCAGGCAATCGGTTGCTCGCCGGAGAGCCGCTTCTTCTTGTCCACATCTGCCTTGATCAGGCTCGCATCAATCGAGAACGCTTCGCCACCAACAAGCCCAGCCGCGATGCATGTCGCCACCACATCCTCGAACACCCGGCGCAAAGCGTCGCTCTCACGAAAGCGCTCATGCCGCGCACGGCAGAACGCCGAATGATCGGGTATCCTGTCCTCGATACCGAGCTTGCAAAACCACCTGTAGGCCAGATTGACCTGCACCTCAGCGCAAATCCGTCGCTCTGAGCGGATCGCAAACACGTAGCCCACGATCAGCATTCGGATCATGAGAA
>DATEME010000631.1:0-11397 GCA_035275865.1 Candidatus Acidiferrales bacterium
AGGGAAAATTTTTGCGGCGCTTTCAAAAGCCAGGCGGGCGTTGGGCCGTGACGCCGAAGATATTTTCGAGCGCCATTCCGGCGCGAGCGATCGTTCCTTCGTCGAATAGGCGGCCGATCAACGTGACGCCGTAAGGCACGCGCCTCGGCGGGGAAAAAGTAGGCAGAGGACGACTTGGGTCGGGCGCCCAATCGCTGCGGGCTTTTGAGACTTCGACGAAGCCGGCGCGCAACGTGAGCGACGGGTGGCCCGTGAAATTCGTGATGGTGAGCATTTCATCGCGAAGAGAGGGCACGAGCAACAGATCGACTTGCGAGAAGACGCGCGCCATTTCGTTGGCGACGCTGCGGCGGAAACGGTCGGCCTGGACGAAATCGACGGCGGAGAGAAAGCGCGATTCGCGGAAAAGGTTCGGCCAGGCGTCGGAAACCTGAGCCTTCAATTGATCGACCTGACGGTTCAGCGTGATCTCTTCGAATGCGGCGGCGGCTTCGGCGAACAAGATCAAATCGAGCGAATCGTAGGGCCAATTCGGAATGGAGACTTCGATCGGGAGCATTCCGGCTTTGCTGACGGCGGCCAGGGCGTTGCGGTCCACGTCTGTGGCGGGATCTTCTTTCATCCATGCAGGGAAGTAGCCGACGCGAAGACCTTTCACGCTTTGGCGCGCGTCGAAATCGAGTTTGCTCGGGACGCTCGAAAGATCGCCCGGATCCGGGCCGAAAATGGCCTCCAGGACGAGCATCGTATCTTCGACGCTGCGCGCCATTGGGCCGAGCTTATCGAGGGACCAGCAAAGCGTCATTGCACCGGTGCGCGGCACTCGGCCGTAGGTCGGCCGCAAGCCGGTGATGCCACAACGCATCGAGGGGCTGACGATACTGCCGTCGGTTTCGCTGCCGATCGCGAAGGCGACGAGGCCCGCCGCAGTGGCGGAGCCGGGTCCCGCGCTCGATCCGGAGGAGCCCTCTTCGAGCAGCCATGGGTTCATGGTTTGGCCGCCGAACCAAATATCGTTGAGTGCGAGCGCGCCCATGCTGAGTTTTGCGACGAGAACCGCGCCGGCCTTGTTCAACCGATCGACGACGACGGAATCCGATGCGGGGACGCGATTCCTGTAGATTTCAGCGCCGTAAGTGGTTGGGATCCTAGCGGTATCGAGCAAGTCTTTTACGCCATAGGGGATGCCGTGAAGCGGGCCGCGGTACTTGCCCGCAGCGATTTCCTGATCGGCTTGTTGCGCTCGCGCGCGGGCATGATCGGCCGTGAGCGTAATGACGCAGCGTAGCTTGGTATTAAATTGTTGCAGGCGCGACAGGTAGATTTCGGTGAGGCGTTGCGAGGTGAGCTTGCGCTGTTCGATCCAGCGCGAGAGCTGCGCGACTGAGGCGAAGGCGATGTCCGCGTCGGATGTGGGAAGTTGGGCTGGGTCGGCTTCGCTGCGGACGAACTCATTGCGTTCCGGACCGGAATATTGACCGGGTAGGACGGGATTCCAATTCGAGTATGGAGCGAGCGTCGCGTGAAGCTGAACTTTTCGCGGGCCGGTGCGGCGTTCGTAAAGCGCGGCCATGTTGGCGCGCCAGCTTTGGGCGGCTTGCTTTAAGTCCGCATTGGACATTTCGATCTGCACGAGCTTTTCGGCTTCGGCAAAGGTGGCCGGCGAAACCAGCGGGCCGACTTGCGGAGCGGTGCCGAATGCGGGCGGAGCGCCGGGCGGCAATTCGCCGGGCTGTTGCGGGGTTGAGCGGCAGCCTGCGGCTACGGCAAGCATGGCTAGGGAGCTGCGCTTTAGGAATTGTCGGCGGGAGTTGGACATGGCGCCTCCGAGGCAGGCATTGTAGCCGCGAAGGCGGGCGGACTCAATTCCGAGTGAGGAGGTCCCGCCTCAAGAAAAGAAGGCCAATCATCTCAGAGGTCAGGCGCGCAGAGACGTAGAGAAAACCGAGCCGCGTTCGGTTGGCCAATGGGCGTCGTTTTGAATGTCCACGACTGCGGTCATTCGCTTCGCGCGTGCCAAGATCTGGCGATGCCGGGCTAGAACGGCCTGCTCACTACGCACGCAGAGCCCCGCGCTACGAAACACCCCCGCGAATAGACGGCAAACGTTAGGCCGGGAGCTCGCCGGGCTTGATGATGCCGCGGCCGCGCTTGCGCTTCCACTCGTAGTCTTTGCGCAGCTTTTGCTGATGCTTCTTTACCTGTTTTTCGAGTTCGGCGATGGCGCCTTTCGCGCTCGATCGAAGATCGGCCGCGGTGCTGACCGAGTGAAGATTCCCGGTCGGGAGCGACAAGCTCAGCGCAAAACTGAATCGCTCCGTGCGTTCAATTTTTTCCAGCGAACAATGTAAAAGAACAAGATCGGGGTCGTACTTCTTCAAAAGCCGTTCGAGCTTTTGAATGCTGTGGGCGAGGTCCGATTCGACCTCCTTGCGGAAATGCGTTTCCATATGGCTGTAGGTTACTTTCATCGGCGCACCTGTGGGATTTTCGTTCTGGTGGGGTTATCGGCATCACAACAAGACCACAATAGCGCCGGGAAAGGGGTGGCGCAAGGGCAGGCAGGGCGGTTTTGCGAAGTTTCGCGGCGGGAGATGCGGCGAGCGGCGCAATTCACATCTGTAAGGTTTTCCACAGCTTGCATTTTGTAGTCGGACCGGGGCAAATGACACTTTTTCCTTGCACGGCTAACGGTGAGTCGCTTACAGTTAGGCTACTCGAACGAAGAGAAGCTCGTCCAAGGCGACGGTTAGCCTGAGGTGTAGCGGGAACTGAGGAAACACGAGTGGCCTGCATCCTTGCGGTTGCCAACCAAAAAGGTGGCGTCGGAAAAACCACTACTTCCATCAACCTTGCTGCCGCACTCGCTCTGAAAAAGAAGAAAACTCTCCTGATCGATCTGGATCCGCAAGCCAACGCAACGATTGCGTTTTTTGCGCCGGATGAGGTCCAGTCCACGATGTACGACGTCTTTACGGATCATCCGACCGAAATGGCGAAAATCGTGCGACCGACGAAAGACGAAAACCTGTTCGTCGCGCCGTCACGCCTCGCATTGGCGAGGCTTGAGCAGCAACTCGCTGGGCAATTTGACGCGCCATTCAAACTGAAGGACTCCCTCACGCCGATTGCCAAGGATTACGACTTTATCGTGATCGATAATCCGCCGGCGTTGGGGATTCTCACGGTCAATTCGCTGGTGGCGGCGACACACTTGCTCGTTCCGATTCAGGCTGCTTATTTCGCTATCGAGGGAACGGACGATTTGCTCGAAACGTACGGGCGAATTCGGTCGCGGCCCAATCCGGATTTGAAGATCGTGGGCGTGGTGATCACGCTCTACGACAAGCGCACAAATATTTCGCGAGATACGCACGAACAGATGCGCGCCACGTTCGGCGACGCGCTTTTCAAAACGCGCATTACCAAGAACGTGCGGCTCGAGGAAAGCCCAGCCTACAAAGAAACAATCTTTACCTACGCGCCGAAGTCTTCGGGCGCCGAAGAATACAAGAAATTGGCTCAGGAGGTTTTGCAACGTGTCCAAGAGGATCGGGTTGCCCGTCACTCTCAAGATGCGGCATGACGCGCACTATGTGGAGACGCTGACTAGCTTCAGCGGCGCGTCGGTTGGCCGCATGATTCCCATCGACAAGATTCGGCCGAATCCGGATCAACCGCGCAAGCACATCGGCGATGTGCGGGAGCTGGCGGATTCGATTCGCGAAAAGGGAGTTCTGGAGCCTTTGCTGGTCCGCTACGTCCCGCGGGAAGACACCTACTACATTATCTCGGGTGAGCGCCGTTATCACGCTTCGCAGGCTGCTGGTTTGCACGAACTGCCTTGCATCGAGAAGGTGGCGGACGATGCGGAAACGCTCGAACTGGCGCTGATCGAGAACTTGCAGCGCAAAGATTTGACGCCGTTCGAGGAAGCCGACGGTTTGCAGCGGCTGGCCGAACAGTTTGACTATACGCACGACGATATTGCGCGGAAGATTGGACGCGCTCGCTCCTCCGTTACGGAAATCATGTCCTTGCGGCTGATTCCCGAAGAGGTTCGCAAGGAATGCATCACGAACAACGTCACGTCGAAATCTGTCCTGCTACAGATCGCACGGCAGCCTACTGAGAAGAAGATGCGCGAGATGGTGGGGCGCATCACACAAGAAGGACTCAAGCGCGACGAAGCGCGGCGCGTCCGCAAAGCCGAAACGGAGTCTGCGCCACGCCCGGAATCCTACTCGTTCAACTTCGAAGCCGCCGACGGGTCGTTCCAGATGCGGATCGAATTTCGCAAGAGCGAAGTGAGCAGGGAAGAGCTTGCTTCGGCAATACGGGCGATTCTGCGGCAGCTCGAGGCCGGGGCAGTCTCGTCGTCGGCTGCGTAGATTAGCGACAACTGCACAGCCATGAGTGGCTGGGGCACCAAACCGTCCTGTTAATGCTGTTGCGGCGGGATTTCGGCAGGCGGCTCCTGATAGGTTCCGAATTTCTTGGCAATTGGCTTCAGCGTCGGATAAAACTGCACGAAGGTGTGCTCGACGGCGGCGTTTGAGTCGTGACACTGCCAGCACGCTTGTCGTGGGTTTGGCGCCGCTTCCTGAGTGTCGCCCGGAAAAGAGAAGTAAGCCCAATTGTCCGCGAACCTTTGGTCATCCTTCACTTCGACAGCGAGGCCATTAAGATCCGTCTGAAATCGCCCGCCTTTATTGATTGAGCCTTTTGTTTCCGAGCTGCGTTCTTCCAGCACGAAGATCGTCTTCTCCGGCCACTGGCCGCTCGCGACGAACTGCTTGTAGGCCCACTGCGGCACAAAGACGTTCGTGAACTGCGGATTTGCGTTGCTGGACGCGCTGTAGCTCATTCCGAGTCCGGATGAGAGGTATATCCATTCGCGATAACTCTCAGGCCGAATCAACTTGCCATTTGCATACTGGGGGCGATCTGTCAGGACCTCTATTTTCTGGGCGCGCGCCTTCGTAGTTCCGAATAGCAGTGAAAGCGCGCCAGAGACACAGAGTGCCACCACCACAATCACTGATCGCCTCATACGCTGAACCTCGGTGCCGGAAGTATGCGGTTCGGCTACAAGAAACGCAAGATTAGACGGCCGTAAGAGGAAAAACGCTCAATCCGTGTCCGGCATCGAGGCGAGTTGATCCGCAGCATCGTGTTTGTTTCGATCTAACCCATTCGTTTGTAGGCCGAAGTCTTAGTACTGGACATTAATCGTACGGACAACAAAGGCTTTATTTCCTTTGAGTTCCAATTCGGGAATTTTCTATAGCGTGATAAGTTTGAGCTTCATCATCAGATTAGAGGCTAGATGCAAACCCGGTGCCCCCATTGCGGCGCGACGCTTCATCGGGACGGGGACGACCAGAACCCCACCAGATGCTGGATGTGTACCGCGCCGTTAGACTCCGTTCCTCCCAAGCCGAAGGTAAACAATCCAACGATCATCATGAGGCCAGTGCGGCCCTCCGGTCCCGCCCGGCCCAGCGCCATTCGATTGAATGACGGAGGCGAGGTTCAAGGGCAAACACTGGCGCTGCCAAGCGACACACTGATCAAAATCGCCGTCGTGCAAGGAGTCCGTCCCGGTGCGGAGTACGAGCTTTCGAGGCCGCTGATGACGATCGGCAGAATTGGCGGAGGAGCGGATATCGAGATCGATGATCCGGAAGTCTCGCGCCTGCACTGTTCGGTCGAAGTACGAAACGAATCGATTCTGCTGCAGGATCTGCGCTCGAAAAACGGTACGTTTCTCGACGGCGAACGCGTTTTCGCGGCCAAGCTCGATGAAATGTCGCGGTTTCGGATTGGATCGACTGTATTGCGGATCAATCGTAGCGCCGCCTGAGGCTATTTCGCCGCCCGCGGGCTGAATCCCTTCTGGGTAAGAGTTTTTTCCGCCGCTTCCAATGCGCTCAACGTTTTGAATGGCCCGACCTCGACGTGATAGGACTGCATCCAGAGATGACTCTTACGGACCGCTCGCGCTGGAAGGCCTAGCTGAGAGAGGTGGCTGACCGCATTGTCGGCCCAGCCGGCGTCATTAAAGGAACCTACTTCGAGATACGGGTTGGGCAGAAGAGGCGCTGAGTCCTGCGGTGATTGATTCGAGGTTTTCACTAAAGCGACGGGTTGAAGCGCAAACAATTTGGTTGACGCGGCGTAATTGTCCAGCGGGAGCGTGCCCACGGGTTGAGGCTCCACAGGTGCAGGCACTGCAGCTTCGTCAGCAATTTCTCCGGAGTTCGTTCGTGCTGCGTATTTCTGCGATTGGGTTTTCTTGGTAGTTATGTTCGCGTTTGCAGATAAAGCGTGAAGCGGCTGAGGCGCCTTTGTCTTGCTTGTTGCAGCGGTGGAATCTGCAACAGCCGCTGGGCCAGCATCAGAATCGGCTGCTGAGTCCAAGGGCTGAGGCGAGGCGTCGAAATCGAATTCCTTTGCGGTAAACGGCGAAACGGGCGTCGGCAACACCGATGCGGTCGTCTGTGAGACCCGCTGAGGCTGCACAGGTGATGTCACGGAGGCTCGGGTTGTGGTAATTGGTTGCTCGGCATGGGTTTCCTTGCGCATCACCAAACCGAAGAGAACAGACGCCGTGAAGATCGCCGCTCCGAAGACAGCGGCCTGAACTCGCTTCCCTGACGGCGAGGTGGAGGTGAAGGAGAAGGAGCGCAGGGCCCCGAGCCAGTTCTCCACCCTCGGACGGGCCGTCCTATAGAGATGGTTTGCGCCCTGCTTGATTTCCTTTTGGAGCAGATTCAAATCTGAGAGGGCAGCTTTGCCTACTTTTTGTAGAGCCACGCTTGCCGCTTGGAAGTACTTGTACTCGATCGGTGGCCGAGCTGGAGCGGTTACGGGCGCGACAGCCTTCTCTAAAGAAGCTCCTAGTTCTGCCACTGATGCGAAGCGTTCAGCCGGATCTTTCTCGAGGCACCTCAGGATTGCGCTGTCCAGGCGCGCAGGGATAGTGGCCACGATAGAGGAGGGGCGCGGCGGCTCTTGGCGAAGCTGCTGAAATGCAAGCTCAACGGCGTTTTCGGCGGCGAAGGCCTGTGTTCCCGTCACCATTTCGAAGAGGATCAGGCCGAGAGCATAGATATCGGTCTGAAATGTGACGAGTTTCATCTCCAGTTGCTCGGGTGACATATATGCGGGAGTTCCGGCCAGGTCCTCGGATGCGGTGCCGGCATCGCGTGACTTTCGTGCGACGCCGAAGTCCATGATTTTGACGGTCCTGTCATGCGCGATTACGATATTCGCCGGCTTGAGGTCGCGGTGAACGATTCCTTGCGCGTGCGCTTCGCCCAGACCGGCGCAAATTTGCACTGCGATTCCGACTGCATCGACCGGTGGCAGCGCCCCTCGACGCTGCAACTTTGAGAGAAGGGTCTCACCGGACACATATTCCATCGAGATGCAGGCCGTTGTTTCCGAGCGGGTGAATTCGTGAATGCGACAAACGTTTTTGTGGGTGACTCTGCGCGCGAGGCAGACTTCCTTGCGCAGACTCTCGCGCATAGCCGGGTCAGCCGCGATTTCCGGCTTGAGAATCTTGATTGCGACGACCTCGCAGGTCTCAATGTCGCGGACTCTATAGACGATGCCCATGCCGCCGCGGCCGAGTTCCTCGATCACTTCGTAGCGAGCAGGTATGGCGAGGCGCGCCTGGAGGGCATCAAGGGAGGCTTTCAGGCCCCCCGTGCCGTCTGTCCAGACCTGCTCCAGCTGCCCGCCTGACGAAAGAATGGTCGTATCGTCGTCGATGATAGGCATTGTTTGGCCGCTCAATCCCTTAATGGTTTGAATTTATTGAAGATGCCGGCCTGGACATAGCGGTAAGTCCCCTCCCGAGTTCGGCTGCGTCTTCGCGCTCAATTTGACTGGCGGGGGCGCTCGCGACAATGGGCGGTCGGTTCCATTGAGCCTTAGTACGTTAAAGTGACAAAGTTTGTCAGTTTCCTTCGTTTTCCACGCCTTACAGCGCTTCTTTTTCATGTTTGCTCCTCCGCCTCCAGAAGCCAGACGCCCTGACCTTTTTCGTCCGTGCGCCGATAAGAGTCGGTGGACCGGGTTTGACCCCGGGAAGCACTTCGATGAACGCTGTGAGCACTGAGCCCACACAGACATCCGCGACGGTGCGCCGAAGCGGACGCATAGCAAAAGAGATACCGGTCATTTTGTCCGGCGGGGACGCAGCCGGCCGGCAATTCTCCGAACGGACCAGGACGCTCCTGCTGAGCCTGCATGGTGCCAGCGTGATCTGCCACCACAAACTCATTCCCGAGCAGGAGGCATATCTGCGCGTCGTTTCGAATAACCGCGAAACGGAGGTTCGAATCTGCGGACAAATCGGCGAGCGCGACGACGGCTATATCTATGGATTAGCGTTCACCGATCCGGAAGCCGACTTTTGGCGCATCGAGTTCCCACCCGCCGATGTTTTACCGAACGACTTGATACCTGTGACGCTGGAGTGCTCCGGATGCCATCGGCGGGTTTCGCTCCAGTTCGATGGGACCGAAATGGACGTTTACGTAGTGAATGAGGGAATGCTGCGCTATTGCTCGCAGTGCACCCTATCGACCGTGTGGAAAATCACCACTGGAAAAGCAAATCACGGGTCGCCGACCGATGGGGCGACTACGCCGCCAATCGGGAATGCGCCGCCCACGACGGTCCAGGCGGAAATCCGGTTGCCCGTCGATCCGGCGCCGGGGGGGGTACCGGCGCGACCGGAAGTCGCGTCGGTTCCGGTAGCACCTGTAGCTGCGGCTGGGCCGCCCACGGGGCCGCAGCCGAATCGGCGGCGCGAACGGCGCACTCAGGTGAAGTTCAACGCCTGCATACGCACTTCGGGCTGGGGAGAGGAAATCGTGCCGTGCGAAGACATGTCTCGCGGTGGATTCAGCTTCCGCAGCAAGCGTCCGTATTCGGTCGGGACAATGATCGAAGCTGCCGTACCGCACGAACCCGGCACGAGCATCTTCGTGCCGGCGCAAATTGCGAACGTCTCAAAACTACAGAGCGGCGAACTTTTCCGCTACGGCGTTGCCTACATTCGTTCCCCCAAAGATAGCAGGAAAAAAACCGCCTTTTCGTGAAGCAAACGCCTGCTTGAGTTCGGCAAGTCGTGTGCCTATGATCAGCGCAACTCCCAGCCAGGGGGAAGCATGCTTTCGGACATTACCATTTCCGTTGGAAGTCAATCGGTTACCTTTCCGGGCTTGTATCTCCTCATCGGGTGCCTGATTGTCTTGGGACTCATCGGTTTTATCGTGGCGATGACCAGCTCCCGCCGCATCGAGCGCAAGACGTCTGAAGCTACGGACATTCTGGTTGTGCAGCTGGAGCGAATCGGGGATGCGCTCGACCGGCTTGTCACGCAAAGCGCGGCGCGGGCAGCTAGCGAACCGGCGCCAACTCGACAGCGCGACAGATTCTTGGCGGACTGGGCGATTCCGGGTCGCGGTACCCCTCCGGCACACCGTACCGCAGCTGAGAATGGAGTGGCAGAACGCGCGGCTCAAAAGCCGATCATCGAGCCGCCAAAGAGTACAGCTACCCCGCAGGCGACTCCTCTGGCACAAGAGAAACAGGAGGAAAAGCAGCCCGAAGAGCCATCAGCTGAAAGTCACCTGAGCGAACCAGCGCGCTCAATCCTTTATTCCATGCTTGGCCGATAGAATCCACCGCAGCTAACCTCGAACATCGTTTGCGCATCATTGTGTGTAGCAAGCGAAGAGTGTATGTTAGGGGCAGTTTGGAGTACGGATAAATGGAAGTCCCGCTACACCGGGGTTGGCGGTCAAAGACTTCTCACGCCGAGCATTCTGATGGGGCTGCTCCCGTCGTTTTATCTTTCCTAGATGAAGTAGCGCCCCGCGAGGTGTTTATGAAATATACGCGATGGTTTCTGCCGATTCTGTTGGCGCTGGTTGTGGTTGTAGCGCCGCGTCCCGTAGCGGGCGATACGGGCCCGAACGCCGGATCAATGTCTCTGCTGCACGTGCGAATTGTGCGTCTGAGTTTCGTCCAGGGTGAAGTCGCCGTTCGGCACGCGGGGGAAACCGACTGGAGCGCCGGCGCAGTGAACACGCCTCTGCAAGAGGGATTTTCCGTAGCGACCTCGGCGAACAGCTTTGCGGAGATTGAGTTTGAGAATGGGTCGACGGCGCGGCTCGGACAAGGCTCACAGATTGATTTTACGGAGCTGGCTCTGACCCAGCAGGGTGACAGGATCAACAAGCTCGCTCTCAGCAAGGGCTACGCGACGTTTCATTTCACGCCAGAACACCACGATCAGTACGAGGTAGATGCTTCCGGCGTAACGATTACCGTGCACGGCAAAGCGGAGTTTCGCACGAACTTCAAGAATGATTCTCTGCGCGTGGAGGTGTTCGATGGCGAGGTTCAAGCCCAACACGACGGCAAAACCGAAGATGTGGGGAAGAATCGAGTTCTGACCTACGATCCGAACACGGTCGAGGCGCTCAACGTCGCAAACGGTTTTGAAAAGGACGAATGGGACAAGTGGACGCAGGCCAGAGACAAGCAGGCCGTTCTTGCGACCGACGATCAATCGGTTTCGTTGAATCATCCACTTTACGGATGGTCAGACCTAGATACTTACGGGGCGTGGAGTTTCTTCCCGGGTTACGGATACGGTTGGGCGCCTTATGAACCGGCGGGCTGGTCGCCATACTCGGCGGGTATGTGGGGCTATTATCCGGGGTGGGGCTTCACGTGGGTTTCCGCAGAGCCTTGGGGCTGGCTCCCTTTCCACAATGGCTTTTGGAATTACGACGCATCCATGGGGTGGTTTTGGATGCCGGGTCCGTTGGATGCATGGAGCCCGGCTCTCGTGAACTGGTATGACGGTCCGGGCTGGGTGGGCTGGGCGCCTATCGGCAGCGGCGGCGGGGCATGTTCGATTACTGCTGCGGGCTGCCTGACGGCGGTTGCGCCCGGGACTCTCGAGCAAGGCACACCGCTGCGGCCGGGAAGCCCTGTAATTGTGCACCCGGCCGGGATCAATAAGAGCCTCACGCACACGGGTCCGCCGCAATTGCAGAGTAGCGTGACCGCGCGGCCGGTGACGGTGCTCGGTCCGCGCATCAGCATGCGCACGGCAGCGCCAAATGCAGCGACCGCGCCTGCTCACGTTGCGCCTTCAAGCGTTGTTATGGGACGTGAAGTCAACCCCGATACTTTCCTGAACCACCACGGCTTCTTCTCCGGACCGCAGGTGATACATGCGCCGCTTGGCCGAACGATGGGCGGAACAGTGCCCACGGTGATCAGCCACAACGGCGAGATATCGATCGACTCGCGGTATCATGGCCCGCAGCCTTCCTCAATTGCCGGCGGCGGCCCGAGGGG
>DATEME010000632.1:0-1791 GCA_035275865.1 Candidatus Acidiferrales bacterium
GGATAACCGAACACCTCGGTCACGCCTTCGCGTTCGAGGCACTCCCAAAGAATCCTTGCGCCCGTCAAACTCTGTTTGCCCGCTCCCGTCTTGCTGCTCTTGCTCGCGCTGCTCATCCCATCCTCCTCAGCCCTTCGAAACTCCAACTTCTCGAATCCGCAGGGGCGCGTGCTTGCTGCGCCCTTTCTGCCCCACAAACTAAAAAACCCACCGAGCCTTTTGGCCGGTGGGTCTAATGAGCTTTCAATCTCTGCTTCTCAGCTCAATCACACCCTCCGGGCCGGAGCGCGTCTACTACTACAGATACTACTACGCGAAGTCGCACAAGTTCCCCTGTGCTCAGACCCTGCCCGAAGTTGCGGAAAGCATCCATTTCTTTGAACCCGATAACTCTAGCGTTCGCCGAGCGAGTCTGTCAAGGAAGTTTAAGATATAGCAACATAAGCGATATTTATAGACATGGCCCGTTCACATAACTCCTGTTTGTGTGGCACTAGCATCGGTTACGAGTCACAAGCGTGGCTGCTGTGACCGGATTCATCTGCAAGCAGCAAACGGCGCCGTGGGTGCACAACAAGCCTCGCGTTCTAAAAGATCAACTGAATTTGCACCCTGGGCATCCACTACTCACTCTTCAACTCCACCGTCTTTCCTGTGCGCGCCGATTCGCGTGCCGCGTCCAAAATCCGCATCACCGTGACATTCGTATCGAGCGCGCTCAAATCGCCGTGCGGCTGGATTTGCCCGCGCACCACGGCAGCCAGGTAGTGCAGGGAAGTGTCTTCCGGCGCAGCAAGAGGCGGCTCCGTCACCTTTTCCTCAGGGGCGGACTCGCTGAAGCGTTGCCGCACCTCCGTAGGATTCACCGCGATTACGTAAGCCTTCGTTCCATACACTTCCATGTCCTTGCGGTTAAATGTCCAATTCCACGAAGGCATTAGCACGGCCTGAGTCTTCGGATACCGCAGAATGATCGTCGCATCGTCATCGACGCGCGGATATTCCTGCGGCTTGTCCATCTGCGACACCGCCGTGACGCTCAGCGGAATCTCGCCGTGCATCAGCCACGTCATCAGGTCGGCGCCATAGCACCCGAAATCGTAAAGCGCGCCCGCGCCGTTTTCCGCCGGATCCGTGAGCCATTTGAGAAACTCCGGCTGCACGTGAATTTCGATCGGGCCTTGATGGCCGTCATGAATCACCACCCTGCGAACTTCGCCGAGGCGGCCCTGCTGGATCATGTCGTAGACGGCGCGATTGCTTGCGTACCACGTCGTTTCGTAGTTCACGAGCACATGGACATGATGCTCATCGGCGGCGCGCCGAATCGCGAGTGCATCGTCAAGCGAGAGCGTGAGCGGCTTTTCAACCATCGCGTCGAGTCCGTGAGCCGCGCCCGCCTCAATCACGCGCCGGTGTTCGCCGACGGCTGTATAGACAAGCAGCGCCTGCGGATGCTGATGCGCAAGGAGATCGTCCAGTGTTGCGTAAAACATGGTTGGGTCGAGGTGATATTGCTTCTGGTATTTGTCGCAGAGCGCTGTATCGGCATCGACGATGCCAACCAGCTCGGCATCCTGTTGTTTGGGAAACGCATTCAGAAATCCCGCAACGTGTCCATGCTCCAGCCCGACGATTGCCACTCGCACGGGCGCACTATTCTGCGGACCCGCAAATGCTTGTGAGCAACACACCACAAAAAGACCTGCGGAAGCTAGAAGGGAACGAAACATCGAGGCAGAAAACGAGCTTGATCGCATCATGGCGAGTATCCTAGCGCGGCAACGCCTG
>DATEME010000633.1:0-7203 GCA_035275865.1 Candidatus Acidiferrales bacterium
CTCGCGGTCCGCTGCATCCGCCTCGGCAAACATCGGCGCCGAAAGCGTTCCCTCAAAAGGGGCGCCCGCGACCGCCAGCCGGTTCATCGCGCTGTTTTTCGATGATGTTCACCTCTATTTCGCTGACATGGCGCAAATCCGCACAGCCGCAGAAAAATATCTTTCTTCCCTGCAACCGCAGGATCGCGTCGCGATCGTCACCGCCTCGGGGCAGGGCGAGGCCGATTTCATCAGCGACCACGACAAATTGCGCGCGACCATCGCCAAGCTGCTGCCGCATCCGTTTCCCGGAGGCTCGATGGCTCCTGCTCCGCTCGCGAAATGCCCTCCCGCAATGACCTACACCGAAGCGAATGCCATTGCCGAACAGGGGTCGGACGAAGTGCTGGCAGTTGCGGGAGGCGACTTCGCCAAATGCGATGGCGTCGCAGCCGAGGATCCCGCCGCCGCAGCGGAAATCGGCGAATCGCACGCGCATGCGGCTGCCGAACAGGTTCAGGTCGCGGGGGAAGAAGCGATTAACGCTGTTTTTGAGGCGCTTCAAGCCAGCATACGCCGTCTCGCAGTTATGCGTGGACAACGGGCGGTCGTCTTGGTATCGCCCGGATTCTTATACGGAAGGCACGCAGAAAAATTCGCAGAGATCACGAACCTCGCCATCCGCGACGACGTCGTCATCAACAGCCTGGATGCAAAAGGAATTTACGCAGGCGACGGGAAATGGAATCCAGACCGCTTTTCGCTCCAAGGATTCGGCCACAATATGGAATATGCGGTCCTTCAGGATCTCGCCGAAGGTACTGGCGGGCTCTTCATTCATTTCAACAATGACTACGTAGGCTCGCTGCGCGAAATGTCCGAGCCGCCAGAAGCCTATTACCTGCTCGGCTATGTTCCGCAGAATCTGCAGCCGGACGGCAAATTTCACGTTTTGAAGGTAAGCCTCACGGCGGGTGCGCACGGCAACGTTCAGGCCCGGCGCGGATTCTTCGCGCCTTCGAAACTCGAAACGCCCGAAGAGGCCGCCAGGCGCGAGATGCAAGACGCTATTTTTTCGGACGAAGAAGAACACGACTTGCCCGTCACGCTCGAGACGCATCTGATGAGGGACAATTCGGGTGCAGAGAAAGTCAGCGTAAAAGCGCAGTTCGATCCGTCGCGGCTTCACTTCGAAAGAGTCGACACGAAAAACAATGAAGAGTCAACTGTTTCGGCGACGCTATTTGATGAGAACGGCAACTATGTGGCCGGAATGCAAAAAGCAGCGCAGATGGGTTTGGACGATGCCACGCTCGCGCAGCTCGAAAAGACTGGGTTTTATGTGGAATTAAATCTCGACGTGAAGCCCGGCAATTACGTCCTGCGAATGGTGGCCCGAGATTCCAACGACGCACACATTTCGGCGCAAAACGCCAACATCAGCGTACCGAATTGACTCGACTGATCACGGCCCTGCTGAGCAATTGTCCATGGTCCGCAGGCATGCCTTCCGCACGAAACCTTCGAGAGACAACCCATTGCACATATCTCGCATAAGTCCTTCAGGCGATTGATCTCCATCGGCGCAAAGGCGGGAGCGATCATGAGCAAACGAACGGTGAACCGGCTATGGAACAGGCTCGGTACGGGAGTCGGTCTGGCGGTTGCCGCCGCGGCGCTTCTGGCGGCTGTGGTATCGGCGAGACCCAAACATAAGAAAGAGACAGTGCTGCCAGATTTCGTCTGGCAAGCTCGCAGCGTGGCGGTAGTGATCCTGCCCGATTCGCCGGAGCCGGCCAACGACCCGTTAGCGAACCACAAAGCGCAAGAAAACGTAGAGGACGCCTTCCTGAAATGGGGGCGATTCCGGCTCGAGCAGGAACGCTCCGTAGCGGACTTAATAATCGCAGTCAGGAAGGGGTCCGGAAAACTCGCGACTCCGACAATTAGCCACGGTCCTATGGATTCTCCTCCGGGAACGATAGAAGCCACCGACGACACAATTCGCATCGGCGTGAAGACGCGTGGAACTGCGGCTGCAGAACCGGTTCCCGGGGTAGAGGTAGGGGCGGCCGACGATTTACTGGAAGTCTTTCAGGCAGGAAGCGATGCGCCAATATGGAAATATAGCGCCAAGGACGCTCTGAAGGCGCCGGGAATGCCGGCGGTCGGCAAGTTCCGTGAAGCGGTTGAAGAAGCAGAACAGGCGGCAAAAAAACAGCAGCCCCAGCCCGCACAGAAGAAAGCTCCGTAAATATCCCAAACGCGGTCGGACCTCCTCTTTGAAAATGGAAGATGGCCCAACTTAATTGTCTGACTATGACGGCGTGCCGATGATCTGCTTGCGCGTTTACGCTTCGCGTGAGAGCGTCTATATGTATACAAACCATTCATGTTTGCAGACCGCACGAATTGGAACTTGGAAGAAAACCGTCTCACGCGTGCGCTGACGCGGCGCCGTGCAGCAGGCGATGCGGTCCTCGATCTTAGCGCTTCGAACCCAACGACGTGCGGATTTTCTTTTGACGAAAATGTGATTCTGCGAGCCCTTGCTGATCCGGCGGCCCTGCGTTACTCCCCTGATCCGCACGGATTGCCTGCCGCGCGTGCCGCAGTATGCGATTACTACGCGCAGCTTGGCGCTGCGATTTCGCCCGAAGAGATTTTCCTCACGACCGGCACGAGCGAAGCCTATTCATTCATTTTTCGCACGCTCTGTAATCCCGGCGATGAAATCTTGATCCCGACGCCGGGCTATCCGCTTTTCGATTTTCTCGCGGATATTCATGACGTGCGCCTGGTTCGTTATTCCCTGCTGTACGATCATGGCTGGCAGATCGATTTTTACAGCGTGGAACGCGCGATAGGCCCTCGCACTCGCGCCGCCATCGTCGTGCACCCGAACAATCCCACCGGACACTACGCGAAAGCCGCCGAAGCCGCGCAGCTGGGAAATATCTGCGCACGCCACGGGATGGCGTTGATCGGGGACGAGGTCTTCTACGACTTCTCGTATTCCCAAGAGCGTCCGCCGAGTTTCATCGCGAACCAGGATGCGCTCACGTTTGTGCTAAGTGGCCTTTCGAAAATCTGCGGATTGCCGCAGATGAAGGCAGGTTGGATCGCGACAACGGGGCCTGGCGACGCCAAACAGAGCGCGCTGGCTCGTCTCGAAGTCATCGCGGACACCTATCTTTCGATGAACGCCCCGGTGCAGAGCGCGTTACCCACACTGCTTGGCTTGCGGCACGACCTTCAGCGCCAGTTGATGGCGCGGACGACGAGAAATCTCGCGGAGCTGGATGCGCAGCTCGCTTCACATCCACGCTGCAGCCGCCTCGAAGTTGAAGGCGGATGGAATGCCGTGCTGCGCGTGCCTGCGATTCGACCGGACGAGGATGCGGCGATTGATTTGCTCGAATCGCGTGGCGTATATGTGCATCCGGGCCATTTTTACGACTTTCCAGACGATGGGCACATGGTCGTCAGCTTGATCGCGCCCATCGACGATTTCGCAGAAGGAATTTCGCGCGTTTTGAAGTTTTTCTAATATGCGGCGCTAAGGAAAAGGCGGCCACTCCTAATATCATGATGGGCCGCCTTTCGGAAACGCGAAGTTTCGCCGCGTTCGTAATCAGTTCGACTGGGAATCGCTCGCCGGTGTTGACCTCGGCATCACGGTGATCGTCGCCGGCTGATCGAGTTGGAAATCGAGCTTCGTTTCGGACGGAATCTTCACTTGCTGGCCGTGAGTCGCGCCCTGATACACAGTGCCCGCTCCCGCGCCGGCTGCCGCGCCAATGGCCGCGCCCTTCCCGCCTCCGGCGATTGCGCCGATGATCGCGCCCAAAACCGCGCCGCCGCCCACCTTCTTCTCAGTGTCCGTCGTGCGCGATTTTCCGGACTCGGCATACGTGCTGCTCACCAGGGGAAACGACCCTCCCTGATATTCCACCTTCACGAGTTGCAGACGGAGTTCGCTTTTGCCCGTCATTTTCCCGGCCGATGCGGCGCTCGTTAGCCGAACGTAAACATTCGCGCCCTTCGGCACCACGACTTCGTTGTCAACCACAATCGGCGCGTCCAGCGAAGCCTGAAAGACTTCGCCCGCCTGGTTCACCGACGAATCGATCGAATCGATCATCCGCACCGAAACCGTCGTTCCCGCCGGAACCACATATTGCTTCGGCTGCGGAGGCGGCGGCGCAGGTACAGCCCGAGCCGGTGCAGGCGCCGCAGGAGCGGCCGGCTGAGGCGTCATCTGCGGGTCAGACGAAGCCCCCGGCGACGGCGTTTGCTGCATATTGGGCTGCGGAGTGGGCGCCGAATTCTCCGCCAGCTCGGCGTGCCGATCGTCTCGACCATGCCGGTCGGCCGAAGCGCGGCGCGTCTCCGGCTTCGCGCGGTCCGCATGTTTTTCCGGAGCAGGCGCCGGTTCAGGCACGGCCTGTGGCGCAGACGTGTCCGCAGGCGAAGCGTTCGTATCGGCGTTAGCCTGCGCGCCTTGATCGTCGACGACCATCTGATCGTTCACTTTTGTTACGCCAGGCGTTTGTGTTGCGATCTTGTATGCTTCCAGGTGCGCCGCGTCGTTGGGCACGGTTCCCTTGAGCGTCACCTCGCCGTTGACGGCGGCGACCTGCAAATTCGCGTTTTTCAATTGCGTGTCGGCAAACATCTGCGACTGAATCGTCGTGACAAGTTGCGCGTCTTTGGGCTTCGATGAGCAGCCGCTGCTCAAACCGGCCACGAACATGGCGCTCGCGGCCAGCGCTATTGTGAGGCTCTTTGAACGAAACATGTGTCTCCCCCTCAGCCAGATTATTCGGTACCAGAAACAGGATGGAGCCTTCTCTCAGTTTACTACGATGCGCGGCGAGACCTAAGTGCTGTCTCGCAAGGCGGATAGCCATTAATTCCACGGGCACACAGTAACTGCGTCCGTGCCCACGCAACTTTTTCCAAGCGCGTGTGTTCTACTCGCAGCAGCCGGAATCGGGGTTGCGGTTCTAAAGTTCTAGGTAATTATCCATTCTTAGAGAAGGAGACTCTCAATGCGGCGTTCCAAAGCCATGGGTGTGTTCGCTTGTCTTCTTGCCGCTTTTGGATTGGCAGCTTGCGGCGGCGGGTCATATAGCTCCAACGGAGGCGGAGGTGGCGGCACGCAATCAGCCTCGGTATTCACCATCGGCACCGATGCGCCCCTGCCGAGCGTCGTGTCCTGCCTCGTAACGGTGAGCGGCATCACGCTGTACAACGGATCGACAAACGTCAGCGTGCTCGGCTCGCCTCAGGAGGTCGACTTCGCGCAATTGAGCGGCTTGCACCAGCTAGTCGACTTGCAATCGGTACCGACAGGGACGTACACGTCGGCCACGGTCACGCTCTCATCAGCGCAAATCGGTTACATCGATACAACACAAAGCCCGCCAGTGATCACGACAATCACGGGGACGCTCTCGCCGGCGTCGGCCACCGTCACTTTTGCGAAGCCTTTCGTCCTGCAGAATGCCGACTTGGTCGGGCTGCGTATGGAATTTGATTTGCGCAAATCGATCCAGGTCGACAACTCCGGCAACATCACGGGCGCAATTAACCCGACGTTCCACATGGCGTTGCTCGATGCCACGGACGCGCAGGTCTCGATTGATGACTTCCACGCCGGTGTGACCGGCGTCATCAGCCCGACGATGTTCACGGTGCAGGGACCGGCAGGCCGCACTTGGACCGTGCAAACCGCGTCGACAACAGCCATGGACGATCCAACAGTTCCCGAAAGCGCTTTCACGACAAATACGATCGTTTCGATTTCCGGCACGCTTGATCCCGTGACGCATTACATCGACGCAACCGAAGTTGAAGTTGTCTCGAACGATCATTTCGTGCTGGGCGGATTATTCACCAGCATTCGTCCGCCGAGCGGGCCGGCCACGGCAGCCGATCTCTACGTTCGCGAGGAACTACCGGCGATCAACGGCATCAGCGACGGCGACATCACAACTCTGACGCTGAATGGCTCTGAGGTCTACCGCATCGGGAACATCAACCTGCCGCTCACAACCTTGCTCTTCAACAATTCCATGCTCGCGCCAGGGCAGCGTGTGGATGTGGGCGGCAAAATAGTGACGGCGAACGGAACAACGACGCTCACGCCGCATCGCGTCGTATTGCGGCGACAGGGTCAGGAAGGCAACCTGCACGCCAATAGCGTGGTGATTCAGAGTGGCAACGTGGGCAGCTTCGGCCTCGATGACAACGGCACGGCCGGCGTGCTTCTGCCGGCGCCGCTCACCGTGATGACAACTAATCAGACCAGGTTCATCGGCGTGAGCGGTCTTTCCGGACTCACCGGCACCCCAGCGCTACGCGTCGTTGGATACGTTCTCATTAACTCTCAGACCGGCAAGACCGTACTCGTGGCGACTGCCGTCGAGGAGTTGACGCCAACTTCGTAAGAGTTGTATTGCTGAAGCGAAAAAGCCGCTGGCCCGCTTGCTGGAGCGGGTTAGCGGCTTTTTCTCTTGTGCCAAACGCCCGAATCTTATTCCATCTTGGTGGCGAGAATCTCTTTTCCGCGCTGCTCGATTTCAATCGCGATCGGCGGCCGCACGCCTCCCCGCACCGGCGCGCCGCGGACCTCCGCGCCCGGCGGTCCCCCATATTGCAATAAATCAAACACCGCGCGATTGCACGGATCGCCCACCATCGGATGGTCCGCCGCAAAACCATAAAACGTCCGCAGCCGCTCCAGATTCGTTACATATTCGAGTTGGCAGGTGCCGAAGGGCTCGATCAGCGAAAATCCCCAGTACCCGCCGCGGGGCAGATGCACCACGATTGCAGGCACCTCCCGATCCATGATCGGGTCGCGATAGCTGAACTCCTTCGCTGCCCACGGCTTCGCAAGCTCCGCTTCGGTTGCCACCACGCCAGGCGCAACTGCCCAATGCGAAGGCGGTCTTGACGGTACGGCCAGTTCCGTTTCAGGCCTCACTGAACTCGATATCACCGCAGCCTGCGCAGGCTGATGCAGCTTCCACGCTTCCCGAGGTACGCCTGGGATTGCGGGTTGTTGCGGCTTGAAAGGATCCTTCGTATCGATCGGCATGCCGGCCTTCAGTTTTTTAGAAAGAGCCAGCTTGGAGCACACTTACAAGAAATGCAACGGTACTACTGCGTATGAATTAATAGCCTGAAATGGCAGCGCCGTGCCGCGCGTTACGC
>DATEME010000634.1:0-1706 GCA_035275865.1 Candidatus Acidiferrales bacterium
CATATGAACAGTGCAAAGCCCTGATCTCTGCCGCAAGAAACTGATACAAGAGTATACGGTTCCTTCTATTGCCCACGGCGATGGTTAGACCCCTGAGCAGTCTTGCAAAGTTTTCATTCGTCATTTCCAACATTCGGTTTCCTCCTAGGAAGCGGGCCGCGTGGCGGGACACCGGCAGGCCTGCGAGCCACTACGCGTGTCAGTCCCTTCAAATAAGATTGGCTCTTTCACGTCACCTGCTGCAACGGACCGGTGCTCACGCGACTGCGCTGCGGCGGACATACAAGTAATCGGCCGGAAGGCGCATCCGCCGACAAGCCTGAACGGCTGGGTTGGATGCCAGAACGACGCGGTCTGCGAAAGCTCCTGCCTGCCGGATAACCTCGGCTTCCCAAGGATGCAAGCCGTGTCCGTTGAGGCCCAAGATCGTCCGCACCCAATTAGGCGTCAGATCAACGCCGGCCCGTACCAGCAGGTCCTGCGCGGGCCTCAGCAGAAGCGGCAGAATCGCCGCCGAGCGCATGATCGTGAGAAACTCAAGCACAATGTCCGAGCGCTCCAGCCGGCCGGCCATCGCATGGAACAACATTTCAAGCTCGATTTCAGATGTCGGTGCACCCGAGGCCCCGTAAAGACTCGCGGCCGGAACACCCTCGGCATAATAGCGGTCACGCTCCGACGAAGAGAGCGGCTGCACATACATGTGATAAGCCTGAAGAAAGCCGTATGCGGCCGTGCCGTGAACCCAGTTCAGGAGCTCGGAGTCATTGGCACGATAGGCTTCGCCTGACGCTGTCGTGCCTGCAACCATCTCATGCATTCGGCGAATGCGGGCTATCATGGGCTCGGCTGTGCTGCGGGCACCGTAAATTGTCACCATAGCGGCAAGCCCTGTCCTGCGCAGCCGCCGGATCGGATCCAGACGGAAAGTCGTGTGTTCCCAGACGCCGGTGCGCACACGCGGTTCGGCGAGCTCCATGATCACCGCGGTGACGCCGCCGATGAAAAGGGAGAGCGGGTTCTTGAACACGCGCCAGGAGACGGACTCGGGCGATAGAAGAGCAGCCTCGCCGACCGGTCGCGAGAAATCGATGTGAGACCGGTCGCCGGGTTCAAGCAGCACCCGCGCCATAGCCTCCAGGCTGCTCTGCAAGGGCCAAGGCAGGACGATCGGCGTGGTCACGGCAACAAAGGCCATTTACAAACCTGGTGCTATTGAGGGGCGAAGGAACGTCTCTCCGCAAAACGCGATCGCCGGCCCGGTCCGCGTCCAAGCGTGAACAGGCGTGTATACCTCGCTGACTGCTCCTCGCCAATTCGATATCCTGCAATCCGGCCCTGGCTGGTTGGGGACCGAATGCAACCCGATCAATTGAAACGGCGCGAGTTCATCACGCTGCTCGGCAGTGCGGCAGGGTGGCCGCTCGCGGCGCGTGCGCAGCAGGTGGGGAAGCCGGTGATCGGGTTCGTCAACGCCGCTTCGGCCAAGGGTGGCTACGCGCGGCCCGTCTCCGCATTTCGCCAAGGGCTGAGCGAAACCGGTTACGTCGAGGGCCGCAACGTAACGATCGAATGGCGGTGGGCGGAGGGGCAATACGACCGATTGCCGGCATTGATAGCCGATCTGGTTCATAGCAAGGTGAAGGTGATCGCGGCGACCGGTACTTCGGCTGCGCTCCCCGCCAAAGCGGCAATCACCACGATAC